>CAMVMU010000008.1 GCA_947168655.1 uncultured Oscillospiraceae bacterium | reverse complement strand
CCCGCTATGACGGCTTCGCCCGCTTCCTCAATGAGCAGGGCATCGCCGTGGTTGGTCACGACCACCTGGGCCACGGCAAGTCCATCGCCCCCGGCGGCACCCCCGTCTACTTTGGCGAGGGCAACACCTGGCAGACCGTGGTGGATGACCTCTACGCCCTGCACCTGCGCATCAAGGAGAAATTTCCCGACGTGCCCCTGTTCCTGATGGGTCACTCCATGGGCTCCTTCCTGGCCCGCACCTATCTCATCCGCTATCCCGGCACCGTCCGCGCCGCCATCATCATGGGCACCGGCTGGCAGCCGGAATTCATGCTCACCGGCGGACTGACCGTGGCCAAGACGGTGGCAAAGCGCAGCGGCGAGAACGCCACCAGCGACTTTGTGACCAATCTGGCCTTCGGAGCCTACAACAAGGCCTTCGCCCCCAACCGCACGGCGGTGGACTGGCTCAGCGCCGACGAGGACAACGTGGACCGCTATATCGCTGACCCCATGTGCGGCCAGCCGGCCACGGTGGGCCTGTTCCGCCAGATGCTCACAGGCATCCGTTTTAACCAGAAGGCTGAGAATCTGCGCAAGATGGACAAGGACATGCCCGTGCTGTTCATCTCCGGCGAGCAGGACCCGGTGGGCAATATGATGAAGGGCGTCATTCGCTCCCGGGACGCCTTCCGCGCCGCCGGCATGAAGGACGTGACGCTGCTGTCCTACGCCGGGCTGCGCCACGAGATCCTCAACGAGAAGGCCCAGCAGCAGACGGTGTACGACGATATCTGGGCCTGGCTGAAGAAATACTGCTGACAGGAGAGAGACCATGGGCGAGTGGGAAAAGCTGCACCAGCAATGTCTGAGTTGCCGGGCCTGCGCTCTGGCGGAAACCCGCACCAACGTGGTGTTCGGCGTGGGCAATCCGGAGGCGGAGGTGCTGTTCATCGGCGAGGCCCCCGGCGCCAACGAGGACGCCCGGGGGGAGCCCTTCGTGGGCCGGGCCGGTAAGCTGCTGGACGACATGCTGGCCATGATCGGACTGGACCGGTCGAAGATCTATATCACCAACTCCGTCAAGTGCCGTCCGCCCCAGAACCGGGACCCGCTGAACACGGAAAAGGACGCCTGCCGGGGGTATCTCAGGCGGCAGGTGGAGCTGATGCGCCCCAAGATCATCGTATGCCTGGGCCGGATCAGCGCGGCGGAGATCATCAAGGATGACTTCAAGATCACCCAGGAGCACGGCCAGTTCTTCGAGCGGGGCGGCATCCAGATGATGGCCCTCTACCACCCCGCCGCCCTCCTGCGGGATCCCCGCAAGAAACCGGAGACCTTTGAGGATCTCAAGGCGCTGCAGCGCAAGATCCGGGAGATCTGTGAGCGGACGGAGCTGGAGTTTGTGTGATGGGGAAATAGATTTGGCATCTGTCCCTGTCATTCCGAGGAGCAAAGCAACGCGGGAATCCGTCTCCACCTCATCCGCCTCGCTGACGCTCGGCACCTTCCCCTCAAGGGGAAGGCTTAGGAATGTACCCCCGAAAGGCTTCCCCTTGAGGGGAAGCTGTCAGCCGTAAGGCTGACTGATGAGGTGGCGTTTATTGTATCCCCTCAAAAAACAGCGAAAGGAGCTGTCTCGTACGAGACAGCTCCTTTTCTTTTACTCACTCAATTTCCCTACGCGATCATGCTCAGCAGCACGTAGAGCCAGTGAGCCGCCACGCCGGCCAGGAAACCGCCGACGGTGTGGCTGATGATGGCCTTGCTGATGAGCTTTTCACAATGGAGGCTGTTCATCATGGACACGTGGGTGCTGAGATAGCCGCTCCAGCACATGCACATGGCGGTGAACACCGCCACGTCGCCGGCACCGGCCTTGCCCGCCTCCACCAGGCGCTCCGCCACACCGATGGCCGCGCCGGCGGCGCCCAGGGCCGTGATGGGAACGCCCACGGCCTCCGGGGAGGAGAAGCCGAACAGGGGCTTCAAAATAAAGCTGAGCTTATCCGCCAGCCAGGGCAGCAGACCGATGCCCTCATAGGCCGCGCCGGTATAGGCGCCGCCCTCGCCGGGGCCGTTGGTCAGCATCATGACCAGCGTACAGATGATCAGCACGCCGGGGACGATGCTGACACCCATCTTGACGCCGGAGGCGCCTCCCTCCAGGATGGCGTCCAGCAGCCGGTTTCCCACACTGCCGGGGCGCACGGGGCGCATGTTCTTCTCGATGCCGCTGGTCTCGCCGGAGGCCTCCATGTCCTCGTCCTTGCCGTAGACCTTCTTGGTGAAGTGGAGCATCATGCGAGTGCTGATGATGCTGCCCACCACGGCGCCCAGCAGACCCACCAGCACCGCCAGGGCAAAGCTCTGTCCGCTGCTCTTGGTGGACAGGCCCAGCATGAAGGTGCACACGATCATGCCCATGCCGAAGGACGTGCCCAGGTTGGTGAGGGCCGGGAACTGATATTTTTTGAAAAAGCTGCGGAAATACTTGTCGTCCGCCAGGGTCAGGATCACCGGGTTATCCGACAGGAAGGTGGTGACAATGCCCAGAGAGGCGGCGCCGGGCAGGCCGTACACCGGCTGCATCAGCGGCCGCAGGATCCGGTTGGTCAGGGACACCACGCCGAACTCCGACAGCAGAGCCGACACTGCGCCCATCAGCACACAGACAGCCGTCAGATACAACACTGTGTCCGTCAGCAGCTTGTAGGCGGTGTTCATCAGGGTGTTCATGGCGTTGACCATGCCCATCTTCCAGGCGAACACGCCGAAAAAGGCCACGAAGACGATAATAAAAATGAAGGCCTCCAGACTGATCTCTTTCTTCTGTGCGGGACGCACCTTCTGTTTGACTTCGCGCTCGTCAACCATGCTGTCCTCTCCCCTTTCCAACCCTGTGAAATGATCCTTGCAGAGCATACCACGGACGGGAAAAAAAAGCAACGAAAAACAGAAATTTCCCCGGAGATTTCTCTCCGGGGAAACGCTTTTTCGCATGAGATCAGTATTCAAATCCGCTGGGTTCCCCCAGGGGCACATCCAGCAGCTCCGGATGGGCAAAGATATGCTTGATCAGCTTCATGCTCCGAGCAAAATAGAACCCGTCGGCGATGCGCTCATCCAGGGTGGCGCCGTAGTCCACCACGTCCCGGATTTCCCTGGTGCCGTCCGGCATCAGGATCTCATCCTTGTGGAGCGTGCCCACGGTGATCATGATGCTGTTGGTGCCGTAGTTGTTCAGATGATGATACACGGAGGGGGTCTTGATGCTGCCCAGATTGGAGGTGAGGATGGTGGTATAGTTGGGGTCGCCCTCGGTAAGCGCTTTGGGATTGATGCCCCAGAAGTCCAGCCAGCGCACCACCCGGACGATGACCATCAGCAAAAGGCGGGGCAGCTTGGCCAGATTGTCCAGCAGCTTGTCCACGCCGTCGGTAGAGGTCTCGCTCTTGCGGGTCTGGCACACGTCCCCTACGATACGGCGGCTGATGGTATCCAGATTGTCCTCATCCCTGGGCACCAGCACCATCAGCGCCTCGTCCGCCCCATCGGCAAAGCGCCGCTTGGCAACGAAGCTGATGGTGATCTCGTCCCGCTCGTAGATCCGGTAGCCCTGAATAAAACGATTCATCAGGGGCCGCTCCTTCACCATGCGGGCCATGCCCGTGATGGCGGCGTGGAAGATAGTGGTCTTGTAATCCGGGTGTTCGGCGTTCTTCCGCTCCAGATATTTCAGCAGCTCCGTGGCGTCGATCGTGTCGTTGATGTACACCTCGCAGTCCGTCCGCTTGGGCCACAGATAACCCATGATGGTCTGCAGTCCGGGGGCCTTCACCAGCCGGGCGTCCCGCCGGTCGCCCCAGCGGCGCTTCCGCTTCGTCTCGCTCTTGCTCATCTCTATCTCTCCTATCGTTTATAACACCAGGGTCTCATATATCTGCAGCGCCCGGCAGGGAATCCCCAATTGCCGGGAGATGGCCGCCTCAACAGGCGCGGTGTCGATGGCGGAGGACATGGGAGGAAACGCGTCGTCATAGTGGTCCAGCAGCACCGCCTTGGGCGCCAGGCGCTCCACCAGCGGCAGGGCGTAGTCCACCAGATCGCTGCGGCCCTGATAGGGCAGAATCAGCCAATCCGCCCCGGTGGGGTACTCCGTGGCGTCATCCAGACCCAGGCTGCCCATGATCTGCAGCCGGCGTTCGCCGTCTGATACCTCATAGAACAGGATCTCACCCGCCTCGTCATACTCCTTGTTCAGCCGCAGCAGCCTCGCCATCCGCGCGGGATGACGCAGGGTGCACGGAGAGGTCAGGGTGCGCACCACCAGGGGGAAGTCAAAGTGGCAGTGGCGGCCCTGCCAGGTGCGAATATGAAGCGGGCCCAGGTCGAACCCATCGCCGGGTGCAATGCGACGCAGCCGGTGGGCCGGGAAGCCCTTGCCCTCCAGCGTGCGGCAGGGCGTCCCGGTAGCGTATACCGGGCAGCTCCCCTTGCCGTAGAGGGCGGGGATAAACTGGATGTGGTCAAAGTGGCCGTGTGTCACCAGCACATGGTCGGCCCGCTCAAAGAGGGCCCGATCCGGGATCTCCCGGTCGATGGGCTCGTCCAGCGGCAGACCGGGGAAGGGATCCACGGCGACTGCGGTATCGTCGGCCTGAAGCAAAAGGGCAGCCGTTCCCAGCCAAGTCAGTTTCATTTTCTTTCCTCCTCTTCCTCCAAAACGCGGTACGCGACCTTGCCCACAAGTGTCCGGGGCAATTCCTGCCGGAATTCGATCTCACGGGGCAGTGCGTAGGCCGCGATCTTCCGCCGCAGCTGGTCCAGGATAGCCTTCTTCGTGGTCTCGTCCGGTGACACGCCGGGGGCGGGCACGATGAACGCCTTGACACGCTGCATCCGGCGCTCGTCCTTCACGCCGATGACGCAGCTGTACGCCACCTCCGGGCACTCGTCAATGGCGTTTTCGATGCGGGAGGGATAGACGTTGTAGCCGTTGGTGATGATCATGCGCTTGAGCCGCTGGTGGAAATAGACGTATCCGTCGTCATCCATATGACCCAGATCGCCGGTATAGAGCCAGACGTTGCCATCGGCCAAACGGCGGAGGGTCCGGGCGGTCTCCTCCGGGTCGTTGAGATAGCCCAGCATCACCGAGGGGCCCCGGAGGATGATCTCCCCCTCCTCCCCGTTGGGCACCACGTTGTCCGTGCCGGGCTGGACGATTGCATACACCGTATCCGGGAAGGGAATGCCGATGCTGCCCTCCCGGTACTCGTCCCGGGGCGTCAGGCAGCTGGCGGTGACGCATTCCGTGAGACCGTAGCCCTCCCGAACCTGGATGTGGGCATTGTGGTCCCGCAAAAACGTATCGATCCGTCTTTTCAGCTCCACCGGCAGAGAGTCTCCGCCGCAGAACATGCCGGACAGAAAGCTCAGATCCGCGTTCTGAAGCTCCGGCACGTGGAGCAGCGCGTCGAAAATGGTGGGGACCCCGGCGATGAAGTTGGGCTTTTTGTTTTTCACCATCCTGGCGTAGGTCTTGCCGGTAAAAGTGGGCATCAACAAGCAGCAGGCTCCGTGGATCAGCACGGCATGGAGGTTGATGCCCAGGCCGAAGCCGTGGAACAGCGGCATGCAGCTGAGCATCTTCAATCCCGTGCGAAACTCCATGCCCAGGGCCTCCCGCACCTGCATGGCACAGGCGTTGAAATTGAGGTCGCTGAGGCAGATGCCCTTGGGCGTGCCGCTGGTGCCGCCGCTGTAAAGAATGACGGCGGTGCGGTCCTTGTCAAACGTCGGTTCCGGCAGCTCTACGGCATCGTCCCCGTCCTTCAAAAACCGGGACCACAACAGGTGGGGCGTCCGGGGAAAGCGCAGGTAGCCTCTCCCCTTTTTCAGCACATACAGCGCCGCCAGGTGGGGCGGCAGCTCCTCCTGCATCCGGGCAGTGAGGATGGTGACCGGGTGATCCGCCGCCTCCAGCGCGGCGGCGACCTTTTCATAAAACAGATCCACCGTCAGCAGCATTTTACTGGCGGACACATTTAAGTAATAGGTGATCTCCTCCTGGGCAGACAGGGGGTGCACCATATTGGCTACGGCGCCGATGCGGTTGATGGCATAGAAGCAGTCCAGCGCCTGGGGCGTGTTGGGCATGCAGACGGTCACCGCGTCGCCGGGGCGGATGCCGTGGGCCCAGAAGGCCCGGGCCGCCCGCTCGATGCGTGACAAAAACGCGCCGTAGCTGGTCTTTCTGCCGTAAAACTCATAAGCGGGCTCGTCCGGATACTGGGCGGCAATCCGCTCCACCATTTGAAACATGGTGAGCCGGGGGTAGTCCAGGTGTTCCCTCTGCCGGTAGGGTGCGGTGGCTTCCATAGCTGTTTTCCCTCTCTCCCTATAATCTCCTGATTGTATTATATGGCACACCCGTCAGGGACGCAATCACTTTTTCGCCAATCTTGACATTTGCCCCTGACCGCAGTATTTTTGACACAGGATCAGCATATCCAGGGGGAGGTTTTTTCGTGAACACAGAGCATTTGCACCTGATCACCGATTTGCGCCACACGCTGCACCGCTGCCCGGAGCTCTCTCTGGCCGAGCGTGGCACTATGGAGAGACTCAAGGGCTTTCTCCGGGAGCACACCTCCCTTCAGGTGGTGGAGGAAGACGGCTGGTTTTACGCGGTAAAGCCAGGGCGCAGCGGTACGGCCGCACCCATTGCCTTTCGGGCTGATATGGACGCCCTGCCCATTCCCGAGAGCATCAATCTCCCCTACGGTTCTGTCTGCACCGGCATATCCCACAAGTGCGGCCACGACGGACACTGTGCCGCCCTGTGCGGTCTGGCTCTGGCGCTGGAGCAGCGTGCGCCGGAACGCACGGTGTATCTCATCTTCCAGGGAGCTGAGGAGATCGGTCAGGGCGCCATGCGCTGTGCGCCGCTGCTCCGTGAAAAGGGAATCGGCGAGATCTACGCCTTTCACAACCTGGGCGGATACCCGGAGGGCGCCATTGTCTACCGGCGGGGTCTGACCCAGCCCGCCTCCGAGGGGCTGACCATCTCCCTCCACGGGCGGCAGTCCCATGCCAGCGCCCCGGAGAGCGGCGTCAATCCGGCTGAGGCCATCGCCCGCATCGTTCTTTTCTCCCGGGAGCTGCTCGCTGCGCCCCACAAGGGCATGGTTCTGTGTACCGTCACCGGCGTCCGGGTCGGCACCGGGGATTTTGGCATCTCCGCCGGTGACGGCGAGATCCGCTTGACCCTTCGCGCAGAACATGAGACGGAGATGCACGACATGGAGCAAGCGCTGCTGGGTTTTGCCGCGCAGCAGGCACAGGATGAGGGGCTCGTTCTGGAGCACCACGTCTCCGACTACTTTCCGGAGACGCGAAATTACGACGCGTGTCTTGAGCGGATCGTCCGCGCAGCAGAAGATCTGGCCATTCCCTGCCGGGAAATGGACCGTCTGTGGCGGGCCTCCGAGGACTTTGGGCACTACACCAAGGTCTGCCCCGGCGCGATTTTCTATGTTGGAAACGGCGAGAAATACCCGCCGCTTCACACCGGGGGATATGATTTCAATGACCGGATCCTTCCGGTTGCGGTCGACCTGTTTGCCGCCCTGGCGCTGGGCAGATAGGGCGCGCTGTTCTCACATTGCTGAAACACAGAACCCCACCCGCCGTACGGCGGGTGGGGTTCTGTGTTATTATCGCGTTTTTTACTTCTTGCCGTAGTGGACGTGGAGCAGCTCGTGGTTGCGGCCGTTCAGCACGCCGGCATACATCTCCTTGATGATGGGGTTGCGCTCGGAGCTCTTGATGAGGGAGGAGCGATCCACCTCGTAGAGGCCCTCGGCACGGATATCCTTCTGGCGCTTCAGGCCGTGGGGCTGACCGGCGCCGCCGACGCAGCCGCCGCGGCAGGTCATGACCTCCACCAGGTCGTAGTAGGCCTCGCCATCCTCGATCTGCTTGATGAGCTTCTGGGCGTTGATGAGTCCGTGAACAATGGCGATGCGGATGTTGGTCTCACCCACCTGGAAGGTGGCGGTGCGCATCTCATCGGTGCCGCGCAGACCGCTGTACTGGATCTCCTGCAGGGCGTTGCGGGACTTGTCGGGTATGCAGTAGCGGACCACAGCCTCGGCCACGCCGCCGGTGGTGCCAAAAATGGTGGCGGCTCCGGTGCCGATGCCGAAGGGCAGATCCGGGGACAGGCCCTCGATCTGGTTGAACTGCACGCCGGCCTCGTTGATCATGTTGATCAGCTCCTGAGTGGTCAGCACCAGATCCACATCGGGCTTGCCGTCGTGGACAAACTCATCGCGGGCAGCTTCCATCTTCTTGGCGGTGCAGGGCATGATGGCGATGTGATAGGTCTCCCGGCCGTCCTCGGCGTCCTTGGCGGCGTAACGGTCACGCAGGACGGCGGCAAACATCTCCATGGGGGACTTGCAGGAAGAAATGTGCTTGAGGTACTTGGGATTCTCAAACTCCAGATACTTGACCCAGGCAGGGCAGCAACTGGTGAACATGGGGAACGGGCCGCCCTTCTTCAGACGCTCCAGGAACTCGTTGGCCTCCTCGATGACGGTCAGGTCCGCACCGAAGGTGGTGTCATACACCTCGTCGGCGCCCATGATCTTCAGAGCGGTGACGATCTTGTCGATGACGTTGACTCCGTTGGGCAGGCCGAAGGCCTCGCCCACAGCCACGCGGACGGCGGGGGCGATCTGGACGACCACGCGCTTCTTGGGATTGTGGAAGGCGCGCCACGCCGTACCGATGGAGTTGGAGATGGTGATGGCGCCGGTGCCGCAGACGGCGGAGCACTGACCGCAGCTGATGCAGTGGGTGTCCTTCAGCTGGCGGCCGAAGGCGGGCGTCACCTGCAGGTTGGAGCCGCGGAAGGCAAAGTTCAGGATACCCATGCCCTGGACTTCCTCGCAGACGCGGACGCAGTCACCGCAGAGGATGCACTTGTTGGGATCGCGCACCACAGCAGGGGATGTGGCGTCGATGTCGTAGTGGGGGCGGGTGTCGGCGAAGCGCACGCGGCGGATGCCGAACTGGAGAGCCAGACGCTGCAGCGTGCAGGCGTTGTTCTTCTCGCAGGTGGTGCAGTCGCGGCAGTGGCTGGCCAGCATCAGCTCCAGGTTGACGCGGCGGTGCTTCAGCAGGCGGGCGGTGTTGGTGCGGATGCGCATCCCGTCACGGGGCTGCATGGAGCAACTGGCGTCGATCTTGCCGGTAGCTTCGTCTTCCACCACGCACATACGGCAGGCGCCGTACACGGACAGGTCGGAATAGTAGCAGAACGTGGGCATGTCGATGTTGGCCTTGCGGATCACCGCCAGAACGTTCTTCTCACCATCGAAGGGCACACGCAGGCCGTCAATATACATAATTCCCTTTGCCATGGCTTAACCCTCCTCAATGGCCCCGAAGGGGCAGTTCTGGATGCATGCGCCGCAGTTGATGCACTTGGCGCCGTCGATCACGTGGGGCTTCTTCGCGCTGCCCTCAATGGCCTCCATGGGGCAGTTCTTGCGGCACTTGCCGCAGCCCTTGCACTTCTCCGGATCAATGACCGGATGGCGCTTGGCCCCGTCGCAGATGGGGCAGTGGTGATCCCGCACGTGGTAGAGATACTCGTTGCGGAAATACTTCAGGGTGCTCATCACGGGCTTGCAGGCACTCTGGCCCAGGCCGCACAGAGCGGTGGAGGAAATGGTATTGGACAGTTCCTCCAGCAGATCCAGATCCTCCTCGGAGCCCTCGTTGTGGATGATGCGCTCCAAGATCTCCAGCATGCGCTTGGTGCCCTCGCGGCAGGGCACGCACTTGCCGCAGGACTCGTTCTGGGTGAAGTGCATGAAGAACCGGGCCACCTCCACCATGCAGGTGTCCTCGTCCATGACCACCAGGCCGCCGGAGCCGATGATGGCGCCCAGCTTCTTCAGGCTGTCAAAGTCCAGGGGCATGTCCAGGTGCTCCTCGGTGAGGCAGCCGCCGCTGGGGCCGCCGATCTGCACAGCCTTGAACTTCTTGCCGTTCTTGATGCCGCCGCCGATATCAAAGATGATCTCGCGCAGCGTGGTGCCCATGGGCACCTCCACCAGACCGGTGTTGACCACGTTGCCGGTGAGGGCAAAGGTCTTGGTGCCGGAGCTGTTGCCGGTACCGATGCTGCGGTACCAGGCAGCGCCCTTCAGAATGATCTGGGGCACGTTGCCGAAGGTCTCCACGTTGTTCAGGACCGTGGGCTTCTCCCACAGGCCGTGGTCAACCGTGCGGGGCGGCTTGACGCGGGGCATGCCGCGCTTGCCCTCGATGGAGGCGGTCAGGGCGCTGCCCTCGCCGCAGACGAAGGCGCCGGCGCCGCGGTTGATGTGCATATGGAAGTTAAAGCCGCTGTCCATGATGTTGTCGCCCAGCAGGCCCATCTCCTCGGCCTTGGCGATGGCGATGCGCAGACGCTCCACCGCCAGAGGATACTCGGCGCGAACGTAAATGTAGCCCTCGCTGGCGCCGGTAGCCAGACCGGCGATCAGCATACCCTCGATGATGCTGTGGGGGTTGCCCTCCATGACGCCCTGGTCCATAAACGCGCCGGGGTCGCCCTCGTCGCCGTTGCAGACCACGTACTTCACGTCGGCCTTGTTCTTGCGCACGCTGTCCCACTTGCGGCCGGTGGGGAAACCGCCGCCGCCGCGGCCGCGCAGGCCGGAATCGATGATGGTGTTGCAGATCTCAACGTCCGTCATCTCGAACAGGGCCTTTTCAAAAGCGGCATAGCCGTCGTTGGCGATGTACTCGTTGATGTCCTCGGCGTCAGACTTGCCGCTGTTCTTCATCAGAACGCGCTTCTGACCCTTGTAGAAGGGAATGTCGTCCCGGCTGCGGTAGGTCTTCCCCTCGAACTGATAGAGCAGGCGCTCAATGACCTCGCCGCCCAGCAGGGTTTTTTCGATGATCTCGTCGCAGTCGGCCTCGTGGACGTGGGTATAGATGATGCCCATGGGCTCAATGGCAACCAGGGGACCGATCTCGCAGAAGCCGTGGCAGCCGCTCTTCTTCAGGTGGATACCCTTTTCACCGGCCTCCTCGCGCAGGGAAACGGCCACGTTGATCCCCCGCTCCTGGCAGGCGTTCTTGAGGTACTCATAGACCTTCATGGAACCGTTGGCGACGCAGCCGGTACCGGCGCACACCAGCACCGTGGTCTCCTGGGTGCTGCGCTTCAGGGCGTTCTTGGCGGTCAGCTGCCGCACATGGAAGGTCTCGCGGGGCAGTTTTGCCATTTTCATTGGGCAGCCTCCTCTCTCCGCATGGACTCCAGCAGCTCCAGGGCGCTCTCCGGCGTCATTTTGGCGTGTACCTCATTGTTGACCATCATGGCCGGGGCCAGGGAGCAGGCGCCCAGGCAGGCCACCGTCTCCAGTGTGAACATACCGTCATCCGAGGTCTTTTTCTTGCCGGTGAGGCCCAGATACTGGTGGACCGCCTCATAGATCGGCTGGGACTTGCGGACGTGGCAGGCAGTTCCGTCGCAGATTTTGATGATGTTCTTGCCCTTAGCCTCCAGCGAGAAATTCTCGTAGAACGTGGCCACGCTATACACCCGGGCGGCGCTGATGTCCAGTTTCTGGGCAATCAGCAGCAGCACATCCTGGCTGAGGTACTTGTACTCCGCCTGGATCTCCTGCATAATGGCGATCAGATTGTGCTCGGCGCAGTCATAGCGCTCGATGATCTCCGATGCGCGGGAGAGGTCTTGTTTCATCTCTTTCCTCCTAATCATTGTTTTGGTATCCTTTTCCGTGCAGGGGTTCTCACGCCCCTGCCATCCTCCAAAGGAATCGTTCGACTCTTTTCGAGGACACAGTTCCTTTAGCAGTGTATCGCATGGGGCTCTATTTGTCAACACCGCCTTTCGATTGCTTCAATATTTTGCGATATAATTAACAATCTCCGTTTTCCTTTTGACAGCAACAGTTTGCAGTGATAAAGCAAACCAACATATTTTTTGTTATTTCAATTTTATTTTTACTATTTGCCGATATTTAATAACCTGCCTGTATTGTAATATGGACCGTGGCGCATCGGGTTCGAACAGGACGGAGACGCGACACATAAGGAAAGCGGCAGGGGCTTTCCCCTGCCGCTTTGGAATGGATTTCAACCCCGGTGGTTGTCAAACCAGGCGGTGATCTCGTTCAGTCTCTTGAGCCGGTGGGCGGGCTTGCCGCTGCGGCTGAGCTCGTGGTTCTCACCGCGGAAGCAGACCATTTTGCTCTCCACCCCGTGGGCGATGAGGGCGGTGAACATCTGATAACCCTGATCGATGGGGCAGCGGTAATCCTCAAAGGAGTGGATAAACAGCGTGGGCGTTTTCACCCGGTCAGCATATTTCATCGGGCTGTGGAACCACAGCTTCTCCGGATCGCCCCAGGGATCGGACGCATTCTGATCCATGGCGAATTCCACACCGATGTCGGACACGCCATAGAAAGAGAACCAGTTGGAAATGGACCGCTGGCTGGCACAGGCGCGGAAGCGGTCGGTGTGGCCGATGATCCAGTTGGTCATGAAGCCGCCGTAGGAGCCGCCGGTCTCAAAGAAGTTCTCCGGATCCATGGCGGGATAGCTGGCCAGCGCCTTGTCGCAGAAGGCCATGATATCGTCAAAGTCCACCGTTCCGTACTTGCCCCGGATGTCCATGAAGGCGCCTCGGCCGTCGGAGCCGGTGGGGTTGCAGAAGATGACAAAGTAGCCCTTCCCCGCCCAGTACTGCATCTCGTGGTAGAACACGGGGCCGTATACCGTCTTCGGACCGCCGTGGACATCCAGGATCACGGGGTACTTTTTCGCCGGATCGTAGTCCATGGGCTTGAGGACGAAGCCGTGGACCTCGTAGCCGTCCCGCTCCACATTCAGGATCTCCGGCAAGGCCACGTACCTGTCACGCAGAGCGGCCTCGTTGAAGCGGGTGAGCTGCCTGCCGCGGCCATCGTAAAGCTCCTGGGCCTTCATGTCGTAGAGGCCCACCAGCAGCAGCTCATCGCCGCAGATATCGAAGCAGTCCACGGAGCCCTCCCGGTCGATGACAGGGGTAATGACGCCGTTCTCCAGCTTGAAGAGCTTGGCGCTGTCAAAGCGGGTGGAGATAAAGTAGCAGGTGTCCCCCACCATCTTCACGCTGCGGCCGCCGCCGTAGCGGACGTCGGAGCCCACAGAGGAGCCGATGGACTCACTGTGGCGGGCGTAGAACGTCAGTGCGCCGGTGGTGGGATCCAGCTTGTAGAAATCGCTGTCCGTGTTGAGACCGTAGCGGTTGTCGGAGGCCAGCACCAGCAGGAAGCTGTCGCCCACCTCAAAGCCGCCCAGAGCAAAGTGATCATTCTCCGACACCATCGTGGTGACGGCGCCGGTGGCAAGATCCATGCGGCACAGGGACGAGGTGCCAATCATGGACAGCAGGGGCCGCACAGGAGCGGTGCAGTAGTAGGCAGCCTTTTTATCCCGGCTCAGCTGGACGTTATAGACGTTGACGTTCAGCTCCGTCAAACGGCGCAGCTTCTTTCTCCGGCTGTCGTAGCGGAACAACGACGTATAGGCCCCCTTGGTGTATGTACTGCCGTTCCACCACCAGGGCACTTGGGCGATTTCCTCATAGTCCTCGTTCTCCTTGCTGTGCTTGGCAAAGGCGGCCAGCAGCTTGGGGCTGCCGGTATACAGTTCCTCAAAGCCGGGGAAGGTGGTGCCCTCCACCAGCAGATCGCCGCCGGGCAGGGGCAGCACGCGGGACACGGGGATGGGGAATGTGTAGGCCACCTCCGCCTCGCCGCCGCTGAGGGAGATGCGGTACCAGCGGCTCTCCAGCTTGTTCTCGCCGTCCTCCTCCCGCTTGCCGGGGAATAGAATGGTGTCCTCGTCCAGATAGCGGAAGCTGCCCTCCTTGCCGAAAGAGGTGAGCTTGCGGATTTTGCCGTCCCGGCGAAGGTAGATGCAGGAGCGATAGTTGTTCTTTTTGCGGTCAGCCTCCGTAACCACAAAGCAGGCGCTCTTCCCCTCCGGAGAGAAAGTCACATTGGACAGGAATTTCAGCTTGCAAAAATCATCCACAGCGATGGGGCGCATGGGAACACATCCTTTCTGTTTATCTCTGTTTTGTATTATACAATAGAGTTCGACGCCGCGCAAGCGGGGGATTGCGGATTGCCACGCCGCTTTGCCCCTCGCAATGACAGGGACGGCAGCAAAAAAGGACCGCTGCATTGCAGCGGTCCTTTTGAGATATGCGCTTCGATTACTCGGCTTCAGCCAGAGCCTTGGCCTCGGCAATGGCCTTCTCCTGAGCCGCCACGGGGCAATCCTCATAGCGGACGAAGTTGAAGGTGAACACACCGCGGGACTGGGTCATGGAGCGCAGATCGATGGCGTAGGACATCATCTCGGCCATGGGCACCTCGGCCTCCAGCACGGTCTCGCCGTCGCCGGTGGGATTCATACCCATAACGCGTCCGCGACGCTTGTTCAGGTCACCCATAACATCGCCCACGTAGTTGTCGGGCACGGTGACCTTCAGCTCACCGATGGGCTCCATCAGCACGGGCTTGGCCTCGGGCAGAGCGGCCTTGAAGGCCATGTTGGCCGCCACCTTGAAGGCGATTTCGGAGGAGTCCACGGGGTGATAGGAACCGTCGATCAGGGTGGCCTTCAGGAACACCACGGGATAGCCGGCCAGAACGCCGCTCAGGCAGCTCTCGCGCAGGCCCTTTTCCACGGCGGGGAAGTAGTTCTTGGGCACGGAGCCGCCGAACACGGCCTCTTCAAAGATCATGTCCTCCTGCTCGGTCTGGGGCTCGAAGACGATGACGACGTCGCCGAACTGGCCGCTGCCGCCGGTCTGCTTCTTGAAGCGGGCGTGCTTCTCCACCTTGCTGCGGATCTTCTCACGATAGGGAACGCGGGGGGTGGACAGCTCAGTATCCACGCCGAAGCGGGACTTCAGCTTGGCGCAAAGCACGTCGATCTGGATATCGCCGGCGCCGGAGATGACCACCTGGTGGGTCTCGGCGTTGTTGGTGACGCGGAAGGTGGGATCTTCCTCGTTGAGCTTGTTCAGGCCGGTGCCGACCTTCTCGACTTCCTGCTTGGTCTTGGGGGCAATGGCGCGCTCATAGCAGGGCTGGGGATAATCCATCCCCGCCAGCTTGACGATGCTCTTGGGATCGCACAGGGTGTCGCCGGTGCGGACACGGTCCATCTTGCCGATGGCGCCGATGTCGCCGCAGCAGATCTCCTTGGTCTCCTCGCCCTTCTTGCCCTTCATGAAGTACAGGCGGCCCAGCTTCTCGGTGTTACCGGTGGTGGTGTTGTACAGGGACATGTCGCTGGTGACCTTGCCGCGGATGACCTTGATCATGGAGTACTTGCCGTACTGGTCGGAAATGGTCTTGAACACGATAGCGGCAGTGGGGCCTTCGGGATCAATGGCGACCTCGACAGCGTTGCCGTCGTCATCCTGAGCAGTCTCGGCGGGCATATCGGTAGCCACGGGCACCAGGTCCAGAATGGTCTGCATCAGCATCTCCACACCCAGGCCGGTGACGGCGGAGCCGCACAGCACGGGGCAGATGCTGCCGTCGCGAACACCGATCTTCAGGCCCTTGGCGATATCCTCGGCGGACAGCTCCATGGTTTCGAAGAACTTCTCCATCAGCTCCTCGTCGGCGCCGGCGGCGTTCTCCATCAGTTCGGCGCGCAGGGTCTCCACCTCATCGGCCATGGCGGCGGGGATGGGGCACTCCACAGCCTTGCCGCCCTTGACCTCATAGGCCTTGTTGTGCAGCAGGTCCACGATGGCGGTAACAGCCTTGTTGCCATCCACCATGGGAGCCACGATGGGGGTGATGGCCTGGCCAAACTTGCCCTTCAGGGCGTCAAGGCAGGCGTTGTAATCAGAGTTGGCTTCCTCGGTGCGGTTGATAAAGATCATGCGGGGCTTGCTGCCCAGCATCTTCCAGCTGCGCTCAATACCCACGGACAGACCGTCCTTGGCGGCGCCCACCAGCACAGCGCACTCGGCGGCGCGGATAGCGGACAGGGCCTCGCCGGAGAAGTCGAAGTTGCCGGGAGCGTCCATCACGTTGATCTTCACACCCTTGTAGTTCACAGGGGCGAAAGCCAGCGAGATGGAGATCTGGCGCTTGATCTCCTCAGCGTCATAGTCACAGGTGGTGTTGCCGTCGGCGGGCTTGCCCAGACGGTCGGTGCCCTTGGTCATAAACAGCATCTGCTCGGCCAGAGAGGTCTTGCCGGAGCCGCCGTGACCCAGCAGCGCAATGTTGCGGATATCGTTGGCAGTCATAGTTTAAGTTTCTCCCTTCATTTTCTGTCAGCGCACGTTAGCGCGCATATTGCTCAACATACGGATTATATACTATTTTTCCAAGCCTGACAACTACATTTTTCCGGGAAACAGCAGAATTTTCCCAAATTATAATGCACAAACTGCATGAAACGGCCGCAGAGCCAAAGCTCTGCGGCCGTATTTCGCAGACAGGCTGAATCAATAGTGCTTGACCATGCCGCTCAGCAGCAGTGTCGGCACCAGCCAAAGGCCCTGGAACACCAGCATCCGCAGCGGATCCAGCAGCTCCGCCGCGCCCACACCGGTAAAGTAGTATGCCAGCAGCAGGCCGCACGCTCCGCCCAGATAGGCCAGCACAGACGCCCAGCGGCAGGCGCGCACCATGCGCCGGCTGCCCACCGTGGTCTCGGCAAAGGGCATCAGTCCCTCACGGTAGATGATGGCGCCGGACTTCTCCGCCGTCTCCCGGCTCAGATCCGACAGCGCCAACCTGGTTGAAACGTTGGGATACAAGGCTTTTGCGTCCAGATTGAACTTCCGCTTGACGAGGCCGGGCGTCACGTTGCAGCTGCGCACCGCCAGCACCGGCACGATCCGGTTGCGCCGCATGGCGCGCAGAGCCCATTCCACGTTGCGGGAGGGCTGGTACTTGATGGCAAAAATGGCGATCAGCGTACCGTCTACCGCCAGGAAGACGCCGGTCTTCAGTTTCAGCTCCTGGGGCAGCGTCACGTGGCTCTTTCGCATGAAGTAGGCGCTGCCCATGGTGACGCTCTCGCCGTGAATGGTGCCGCCGACGCCGCCCTCCTCAAAGTAGTGCAGATTCTCCACAGTCAGATGAAGGCCGCCCTCGGCCATCAGCAGCTGGTCAAACAGGGGTGTCAGCTGGCTGTGGCATGCCTGCGCCACGCTGGCCGCATAGGATACCACCTTGCCGATCTCCTCGCCGTAGACCTTCAGGCCGTTGAGCCCTACCGTTCCCGGCGGAAACAGATCATCATCCGTGACCACCATGCGCCGGGAGCCGCAGACCGTTCTGGCTCCCTCGTAGCCTGCCACGGCGCTGCCGCTCTTGACCAGGCGCTTGATGAGATATTTCAGCGGAAGCGTGTCCGCCAGAGGAAGGGACAGCGGGATGCCCGCCGCCAGCAGGGCCGACCAGACCCACAGCATGCCAGCACCATCTTTGCGGGACAGCGCCACCACCGCCGAGAGCACCGTGGCTGCCGCCAGATAGATCGGCGTCAACACAGTCTGCCACTTGCGGGGCAGGCTCTCCCGGTGGGCGGTGTTGTAAAAGCCGTTGATCGTTCCCTGCTGCTTGCAGGCTCCGGCGGCCGTGATGGATGCGCCATAGGGCGGTGTTCCGCCGATATCCGCCAAGTGAAAGGCTGACCATCGGGCGTCCGCGCGCAGCAGCAGGCCAAGCTGGCAGACCCAGGCCATCACAGCGGCGGGGGCTGCAAAGGACGCGTACGTCCCGATCTGGCGGATCGCACCGTCGGCGCAGTCCGCCAGCGTCACCAGTACGGCGGCGCAGGCCGCCAGCTCACAGCCGGATCGGCCCTTCTTCAGCCGCTCCACCATCTCCTGCCACACGGGCAGGACCAGCAGTGCCGTCAGAAGCAGAAGCGCGCCGCCGACAGCATGGTGCAGCCAGATCTGCATGGCCCAGACGCCGGCCAGCACACCCGCTCCATCCAGCGCGGTCATCACCACCAGCGCAATGGCCGGTGCGGCGGACAGGATCACGTGTCGGTGCAGCTTCTTGCAAAGTCTTTTTTCCTCCCGGGCAGCCTGGTCCATCTCCGGCTCAGGCTCCTCGCGGATCTCCTCCGCCTCGTTTTCGGGCTGATCCCACGGGGATGTCTCATCGCTGCTCTTTTTGTTGATTTTTGAGAAGAGCACGCTCAGGCGGTCTCCCCAATCCGCCAGCAGGTCCTGCATCCGTTCGCGCAGCGGGACGGGCGGCTCCAGGATGGCGTCATCCTCGTCCAGTACCGACTCCACCGTCTGGGACATGACCTGTTCCAGCGGCACCTTGTGCATTCCCTCCGGCTCCTCGGGGAAAATATCGTTGTGTGGGTCTTTCTCCGTTTCCGATTTGCCGCCCTCCACCACATGCAGAACGGGTTCTTCACGGGAGGCAGGCTTCTCCTTCCGCCCCGGCTGGATGGGCGTCCCGTCCATCTTTTTTTCCGGACCCATAACCTTGGCCATGTTGGCCGCTACCGTGGACCGCAGGCGACCGGTATCCAGCAGGGCGGGATCCTCCACCGGCTTCTCCTCCTCCATCGGGGCGGGAGCTGGTTCCGGATTCTGCTCCGGAATATCCTCCGTCGCAGCTTCTTCCGGCTTTGGGGCAGGCTTCGCCGTCTCCTGTCCGAACTCGGCCAGGATCGACTCCAGAGAATATTCCTCTCCCTCCCGGGGCTCTACCCCCCGCAGGAGACGACCCGTTTCTGTCAAGAGCTGATACAGCTCGTCATCTGTGTGTCTGCTCATATACCGTTCCGTTTCGCTCCCTTATTGCCGCTGTCGCACGGCCTCATACAGCAGAATCGCGGCGGCAGCCGATGCGTTCAGGGAGGAGATCCGACCACGCATGGGGATGCTCACCAGAAAGTCGCAGTTCTCCGCCACCAGACGGCTCATTCCATCGCCCTCAGAGCCGATGACGATAGCCGCCGGCCCCTTGAAGTCGGCGTCGTACAAAACGGTCGTACCCTCCGCCGCCGTGCCGAATACCCACACGCCCTGCTTCTTCAGTTCCTTCAATGTGGAGGACAGATTTGCCACACGGGCCACCGGCATATAACTGACGGCTCCTGCGCTGGTTTTGGCCACGATGGCCGTCAGTCCGGCGCTGCGCCGCTTGGGGATAATAACGCCGTGGGCGCCGGCGCACTCCGCCGTGCGCACGATGGCGCCCAGGTTATGGGGATCGGAGATCTCGTCGCACACCACCAGCAGCGGCGCCTCGCCCTTTGCGGCCGCAGCGTCCAGGATAGACTGCACGGTAACGTACTCCCGCACGGCGGCCAGCGCGATAACGCCCTGGTGGGAATGGGTGCGGGACATGGCGTCCAGCTTGCGGCGGTCGGCCTCCACCACCACGATGCCCGCCTCCCGGGCGCGGGAGGCAATATGGCCCAGCGTCTTGTCCGTCTCGCCTTTGGCCAGGTAGATTTTGTCAATGGGGGTCTCGGTACGCAGCGCCTCGATGACGGCGTTGCGCCCCTCAATAATACCGTCCGCCTCCGCCTGGGGCGTAAGACGCCTTGTTTCGTTTTCTCTCATGGGTCGTTTGATCCTCCCGGTGGGAAATGACTTTATACAGAGGTAAGTATAACATGTTTTTCCGGCAAGATAAAGCATCCTTCATAGAAATTTTACAGAAAATTCGCAGGGGTGCGGCTTGTACCTTTTATTTTTCTATGGTATACTGGCAAATCATTGAGCATTGTACGCGCCATCGGCGCGATCAGAGAGGAGACCGTAAATGGACCCCAATAACAACCAGAACAACAAAAACGGCAAACCCAACCGCAATCTGCGGGGCATTGTGATGATCATCCTGTGGGCCGTTCTGCTGACGGTGGGCTTCAACTATTTCAACGCCTACAGGAATAACGCCTCCAACCGCGCCACCAGCCACGAGATCAAGTACAGCGATTTTATCCAGATCGTGGAGAGCGATCAGGCCGAGAGCGTGGTGTTCAAGGATGGGACCATCTATCTGACCCCGGTGGAGGGCTACGTATTCACCGACGACAAGGGCAAGGAGTATACCAACACCAAGGATACCGGCCTCACCCTTTACACTGTAGAGCTCAACTACCCCGATCTGCTGCCCCTGCTGAAGGAGCACAACGTGGAGTACACCGCGCCCTATGTGGCCCAGATGAGCCCCATTCTGGTCTTCATGGTCAGCTATATCCTGCCCATCGTGCTGATGGTGGGTTTCTTCCTGCTGATCATGCGCATCATGAGCAAGGGCGGCGGCATCGGCGGCATCGGCAACGTGGGCAAGTCCAACGCCAAGGTCTATATGGAGCGCACCACCGGCGTCACCTTTAACGATGTGGCGGGCCAGGACGAGGCCAAGGAGAGCCTGGTGGAGATCATCGACTTCCTCCACAATCCCGGCAAGTACACCGCCATCGGTGCCAAGCTGCCCAAGGGCGCGCTGCTGGTGGGCTCCCCCGGTACCGGCAAGACCCTGCTGGCAAAGGCCGTGGCCGGTGAGGCGGGCGTCCCCTTCTTCTCCATCTCCGGCTCGGACTTTGTGGAGATGTTTGTGGGCGTGGGTGCCAGCCGCGTGCGTGACCTGTTCAAGGAGGCCGCCAAGGTGGCCCCGTGCATCATCTTTATCGACGAGATCGACACCATCGGCAAGAGCCGCGACGGCGTCCGCTTCGGCGGCAACGACGAGCGGGAGCAGACGCTGAACCAGCTGCTGGCTGAGCTGGACGGCTTCGATCCCAGCAAGGGCGTCATCGTGCTGGGCGCCACCAACCGCCCCGAGGTGCTGGACAAAGCGCTCCTCCGCCCCGGCCGTTTCGACCGCCGCATCACCGTGGACCGTCCCAACCTGGCCGGCCGCCTGGCCACGCTGCAGGTGCACACCCGCAACATTCATCTGGCTGAGGACGTGGATCTGGAGAAGATCGCCCAGGCCACCGCCGGCACCGTGGGCGCAGACCTGGCAAACCTGGTCAACGAAGCCGCTCTGCGGGCCGTGCGCCACGGCCGCCACGCCGTGAATCAAAACGACCTGCTGGCCGCCTTTGAGGTGGTCATCGCCGGTTCGGAGAAAAAGGGCACCGTCATCACCGACGAGGAAAAGCGGATCATCGCCTATCACGAGGTGGGGCACGCTCTGGCCGCCGCCAAGCAGAAAAACGCCCAGCCCGTGTCCAAGATCACCATCGTGCCCCACACCCAGGGCGCTCTGGGCTATACCCTCCACCTGCCGGAGGAGGAGAAGTTCCTCATGTCCAAAGAGGATATCCTGACCGAGATCCGCACCCTGCTGGCAGGCCGCTCCAGTGAGGAGATCGTGTGCAACACCATGACCTCCGGCGCCGCCAACGACATTGAGCGGGCCACGGAGCTGGCCCGGAACCTGGTGGCCCGTTTCGGCATGAGCGAGGAATTCGACATGATGGCCCTGGGCACCGTCCAGAGCCAGTATCTGGACGGGGGCTACTCCATGACCTGCGCCCAGGAGACCTACGCCGCTGCGGACCGCGCCACCATCGCCATCATCCGCCAGTGCCACGAGGAGGCCAGACAGATCCTGCAGGAGAACCGGGAGCTGCTGGACAAGATCGCCGCGTACCTGCTGAAGAAAGAGACCATCACCGGTCAGGAGATGATGGCCATCATCGAGGGCCGGGATCCGGAGACCGTGGACAACTACGGCGCCAGCCGGGAGGATGGGGAGCAGAAGCTGTTCCGTCCCTCTGTGCCCGATGTGATCGAGGCGCCTGCCAAGCACATCCACATCACCTCCGAGCCCATCCCCATGCCGGGGGAGACGGAGGAGTCCACAGAAGAGTCTGCCGATGAGGTGACGGAGGTCGATTCCGCTGACAAGCCCGCCGACAACGATTCCCCCGCTGACAACGAATAAGTGAATGAGATCGTGAAAATGCCGCCCGTACGGGCGGCATTTTCTTATGGAAAGGAGCGGATTCCCGCGTCATTGCGAGGGTCCGAAGGACCCGTGGCAATCCGCTCTTCTCTCTCAACTTCCCCCTTGTGAAATCCGCCGCAGCGTGGTACAATACCCACGCACAAGCGGGTATGGCGGAATTGGCAGACGCGCTGGATTTAGGTTCCAGTGGGCAACCGTGTGGGTTCAAATCCCACTACCCGTACCAAACCCCGCACAGCGGTTTCGCTGTGCGGGGCTCAATCTTTTTGCCGGAGCATTCCTGATCGTTTTAGGGCTGCGAGCGGCATCCGGGACGTGTCTTCCGCACACGTTCTCAAAATCATTTTCACAGTATGCAAAACAGGTGGAGCTCCCGTGGGGAGCTCCACCTGTCATTGAAGGCTGCTCATGCAAATTGGAAACACATGGATCCGGGCGCCTTTTACGGCTCCTGTCTGTACCAGTCGGTGATGTCGGGGAGCGTCACGGAAGCGGAACCGTATACGATATCAAAGGTCGAGGTGGCGGTCGTTCCCTCTTCGTTCCTGGTCACAACAACATTCTCCACCAGATCGTTCCTGGCAGAAGCGGTGATGGTGATGGAGCCCTCGTCGCCGTTCTTGATCTCAAGCGTCATGGTCGAGGTGCCCTCTTCCCCCTTCTTGCTGCCCTCCACCTTGCAGGAATAGGTCACGCCCTCCTCGGGAAGCATCTCGAACAGATCAAGCTGCGATTTGTATGCAAAATAGCCGAGATTATAGTAGTCCTCGCTGACCATATAGTATTCGGAGCCATCCGCGGACACAGCATAGATGTATTCGTCTTCGTTGACGAACGCATAAACCTCTGCGCCGGTGGTGGCGTAGCTGGCATGATCGCTGGTACCGTCAATGGTCTCCACAAAGATCTGCTCCTCACCGCTCTTCACGGTCACGACCTGGTTTGTGTTCTTAAAGGTCTCCTCAAAGAAGTCGTTGAACAGCTGAACGGTGCTGTCTTTGTTCTCCGCGGTGTATTCCCATGTTTCCTCGCCGCCGATAGACGCGCTGCAGGCGCATGCCGCGAAAATCATCGCAAATGTCAGAAGAATGGCCAAGAGTTTTTTTACGTGCCTCATACTTTTGTCTCCTTATTCATTTTATTCTGCATCGGATAAGGCATCCGACCATATACTTCCTGTCTTGCTGTTTCGTCTTATTACACCCTGTTCTGCATACGGGGCAAAAGACGTATCCGCCCAAGAATCTCATAAATGATAGCACTTTCTTTACGTAATTTCAAGTATAGCAATGGCGGGATCTCACTGAAAAATGTCGCGCCGCGAACTGGCTGACCTCGCACCGGAGCGCGGCAGTGTAATCCTCTTTACAGTGGCTACGGCACCTTTTAGCTTCCAGTGGACAGCCGTGTGGGTTCGAGTCCCACTCCCAGTACCACAATGTCCCGCAGCCCGGTCCGGATTGCGGGACTGATCGTTTTGTGGTTATATGCATTCATTCCATCTTGTTCTTGACGCAAAAGGAGTCAGCCATGAGACGAATGACCTCCGCCGAGATACGAAAGGAAAACCGGCCTTTTCTGTTTTTTGCCGCCCTTTTGTTTGTTTGCGGCTTCGGACTGCTGCTTATCCCCCGGGCCTATACGCCCGTTTCCTACGATGCCCTGCAGGAAACAACCGAAACCGTTTTCTCCGTCCGCGGGGTTTTTGATGTTCACGGACTGTCTCTCCAGATCGTCACCGCAGACGGGGAAAAATACACACTGGCGGGAACGTATGAGCTCTCGGAGGTCAGGAAAACCATTACCTCAGGCGATGAGGTAACGATCCGCTATTATCAGGATCTGTTCAGCAGGCTGTTCCGGGCAAGGTACGCCGCGGAAGTCAGCAAAGATGGAGAAACCGTCGTCTCCTTCGGTGAAGGGAGATTCGTCCGGTTTCCCTGGCTGCGGCTTTTAGCCACCCTTTTTATCCTGGTTGGCGTGGGCTTTGTTGTCCTTTGGCGTGATTTTATCCACCGCCGCGAGGAACAGGAACGGATGCGGGACCGCCGTATCGAGAAGAAATACGGTTCGATCAATAGAGACGGCCCAAAGAAAATGGGGAAAAAGCGGCGGAAGTAGTCTTTCTTACACAGAAAAGCTGTGAGGTCCGATGGACCTCACAGCTTTTTGATTCACTTTTTCTTCTCAGAACGCCCAGTTGCCGCCCCGGAAGATGGGGACCACCTTGCCGCCTTCGCAGATGGCGTCGATGTTCATGTCGGCGGCGCCGATCATGAAGTCCTCGTGGACCATGGACTCGTTGACGCCCAAGGCGCGGACCTCCTCCAGCGTCTTGTTCTGGAAGTCCTCGATGGTGTCCATAAAGCCCTTGCCCAGGGCCAGATGGCAAACGGCGTTCTCGTCGAACAGGGTGTTGTAGAACAGCAGGCCGGTGTTGTTGATGGGGGAATCGTAGGGCACCAGCGCGCACTCGCCCAGATAGGCGCTGCCCTCATCCATGTTGATGATTTCGCCCAGCAGCTTCTCGTTCTTGTCGGCGTGCCACTCCACGGCCTTGCCCTCGTGGAAGCGGATCCAGAAGCCCTCGATGAGCTGGCCCTGGTAGCACAGAGGCTTGGTGGCGTAGACGATGCCCTCGGCCTCGCCCTTCATGGGGGAGATGAAGCACTCCTCGGTGGGCATATTGGGGTTGAACACGATGTGCTGCAGGGACTCTTCGCTGCCGCCGGTAAAGCGGGCCTGGGGGATCATGCCCACGGTGAAGTCGGTGCCGTTGGAGGCGGTGTAGTGCAGCTTCTCAATATGCAGAGAGTTCAGATAGGCGCAGTGGTCCTGCAGGGACTTGTTGTGCTTCTCCCACTCGGCCACGGGGTCGTCCCACACGCGGCAGGTGTCCAGAATGGCCTGCCACAGCTTCTCCACAGCCTGGCTGGCGCGCATGCCGGGAAACAGCTTCTTGGCCCAGGCCTCGCCGGGCACGGCGGCGATACACCACTGGTACTTGTTCTCCATCTGATCCCGGTAGCCCTTGATAATGGGATACTTGGCCTGCTGGGACTTGGCCATTTTCACAGGGTTCACGCCGTTGAGACCGTCTGGATCGTCGGAATCCAGGAAAATGCGGCAGGGCAGCACCTCGGCGTAGTGGGCCCAGCGGGCTTCCTCGTAGTTGTCCATCTTGTTCAGGGTGCGCTGGGTGCGGTAGCGGAAATGCAGCTTGGTCAGGGGTTGATAGTTCCAGTCCACAACGACCTTTTTAGCCTTGCAGCGGTAGCACTCCTCCACCACCATCTTGACAAACTCCGGCTGATCGAGCCCGGCGGTGATGAACACCTCCTGCCCCGGCTGGACGTTGACGCCCATGCGGGCGATGAGCTGGGCGTATTTGCGCAAAACGGTCTTTTTCATAATTGCGGCCTCCTGTATCTTTTAGTATGCGGGATTGTCCCGCCGATTTACGATTTGCTCCGATTGACAATCATATACCATTTGTGGTATTTTTTCAAGAGATTTGATCACATTGGAGGTGACGATATGCGTGTGGATCATCTGGAACGCCTGCGGAAGGGCGAGACACTGACTCTGCGCCAGCAGATCCTGCTGACGCTGCGGCTCAGCCTGCCCGCCATTCTGGCGCAGCTGTCCACCATCGCCATGCAGTATATCGACGCCTCCATGGTGGGGCAGCTGGGCGCAAATGACGCCGCCTCCATCGGTCTGGTGGCCTCCACCACGTGGCTCTTCGGCGGATTGTGCACCGCCGCGGTGCTGGCCTTTACGGTGCAGGTTGCCCAGCGCATCGGCGCAGGGGATGAGGCTGACGCCCGGAATCTGATGAAGCAGGGCTTTGTCATTGCTCTCCTGTTCTCCCTGCTGCTGGCGGCTGTCGGCGCCGCCATCGCCGGCTTTCTGCCCGGATGGCTCCGCTCCGCTGAGGCGATCCGTCCCAATGCCACCGCCTATTTTCTGGTCTTTGCCCTGTCACTGCCCATTATGGCGCTGAGCTCCCTGGGCGCGGGCATGCTGCAATCCAGCGGCAATATGCGCACGCCCAGCATCCTCATGGTCCTTTCCTGCGTACTGGATGTGGTTTTCAACGCCCTTCTGATCTTTCCCACCCGCACCCTCTGTGGCGTCACCGTCCCCGGTGCGGGGCTGGGTGTCGTCGGCGCAGCGCTGGGCACCAGTCTGTCCCATCTGGTCAACGCCGTTCTGCTGCTCTACTTCCTGCTGCGCCGCTCCCCGGCACTGCATCTGCGGCGGGGCGAAAAGCTGCGCTTTGTGCCGGAACAGCTGCGCCGGGGCTGGAAGCTGGCCATACCGGTGGCGGCAGAGCGCATCGTCATGAATTCGGCCCAGATCGTGTCCACCGGCATCATTGCCCCCATCGGCACGGTGGCCATCGCCGCCCACTCCTTTGCCGTGACCGCCGAGGCCCTCTGCTATATGCCCGGCTACGGCATGGAGCCGGCTGCCTCCACCCTCATCGGGCAGAGCGTCGGCGCAGGCCGCAGAGACGTCACCAATCGTCTGGGCTGGCTTGTCACCGTCCTTGCCATGGTGATCATGGGGGCGTCTGCCATGGTACTGTATTTTGCCGCCCCGTATATTATCGGCATCATGACGCCGGACCGGGAGGTGGTTTCACTTGCCACCGCCGTGCTGCGGATCGTGCTGCTGGCCGAGCCGCTGTACGGAGCCTCCATCGTGGCCTCCGGCGTATTCCAGGGCGCGGGCAACACCCTGCCCTCCACCGTTTTGAATCTGGCCAGCATGTGGTGCGTCCGCATTCCCCTCACCGCCCTGCTGGCGGCCAGATACGGCCTGCCCGGCGCGTGGGTCGCCATGACCATCGAGCTGGCCGTGCGCGGCGCGCTGTTCCTCCTCTGGCTGGGCTGCAAACGGTGGCTGCCCCGGGAATGGCGAATCAAACGCAAATGATCAGGAAACGGTCGGTTTTCCGACCGTTTCTCCTTTTTTATCCTATTGACATCTATGACGGCGCGTGCTATCATTTCGTATGCTAACTTTTAGCGTGCTAACTTTTAAAAGGAGGTGCCGCGATGGATCACCTTTGTCACTGTGTGCCGGAGCACTTCGGCCCGTTGCTGGGCTTTTGCGACCACCAGGCACAGACGCTGATGGGCAAGCTGCTGCGGCAGTACGACGTGTCTCCCATGCAGTGCCGTGCGCTGACCTACCTGCACCGGCAAAAGGGAGAGGTCAACCAGAAAATGCTGGAGCAGTTTTTGATGGTGAAGCCCTCCACAGTTAACGGCATTGTGGACCGGATGGAGGAAAAGGGCTTGCTCCGGCGCACCGCCGGAAGGCGGGACGCGCGCTGCCGCATCCTGACGCTGACAGAGCAGGGTGAGGCGTTCTACGACCGGTTCATCGACGTGCTGTGGCAGGTCCAGCACCGGATGGAGGAGGGCTTTACTCCGGAGGAACTGGAGACGCTGAAGAGCTATCTCCTTCGGATCGCGCATAATCTCTGCCGGGAGGAGGATGAGACAACGTGCTGAAAAAACTGTTCCCCTATACAAAGGGTTACCGGCTTTTGATCCTGGGCGGTATTCTGTGTTCGATCCTTGAGTCGGTGTTTGAACTGCTGCTGCCCAAGGCCATGAGCAATATCGTAGACGTGGGCATGGCCAACGGTGACCGCAACTATATCCTGGCGATGGGATTGCGGATGGTGCTGCTGGCACTGGCCGCTCTGGCGGGCGGCATCGGCGCGGCGCTGTTTGCCGCCAGGGCGGGCATGGGCTTTGGCGCCCAGCTGCGTCAGGCAGAGTATGAGCAGGTGCAGCGCTTCAGCTTCGCCAACATTGAGCATTTCTCCACCGCCTCCCTGATCACCCGCCTAACCAACGACGTGGCCTCTATGCAGGTTACCCTGATGATGTGCATGCGCATTTTCGTCCGGGCACCGGTGATGCTGATCACCGCCCTGGTCATGGCGCTGACCATCTCTCTGGATCTGAGCCAGGTGTTTCTGGTGTCTATCCCCCTGCTGGGATTGGGCGTGATCCTGGTGATCACAAAGGTCGGACCTTATTTCACTGCGCTGCAGAAGGCCACTGACGACGTGAACCTTGTGGTGCAGGAGGATTTGAACGCCATCCGGGTGGTGAAATCCTTCGTCCGCGAGGACCGGGAGCGGGAGAAGTTTGCCCGTCGCAGCGAGCATCTGCGGGATACCGCCATGCGCGCCTTTGGCTTTGTGGTGATCTTTATGCCGCTGGTCACGCTGATCATGGGCGGCACCATCGTGGCTATCAACTGGATCGGCGGACACTACGTGTTTAACGGGCTCATGCTCTCCGGCGATCTGATCGCCTTTTTCACCTACGCCACCGAGATCCTCACGAGCCTGATGATGGTATCCATGGTGATGATGATGCTGACCCGGTCCATCGCCTGCGCCAAGCGCATCGTTGAGGTGCTGGACGAGAAACCTGAGATCACTGACGCCGCCGCCGACAATGCGCTCACCGTGGAAAACGGCTCCATCCGCTTTGACCACGTGTATTTCAAGTACCATCCCACCGCCGAGGCGTGGAACCTGGATGACGTTTCGCTGGAGATCCCCAGCGGCGCCACCGTGGGGATCCTGGGCGGCACCGGCAGCGCCAAGACCACCCTGGTGAGTCTGATCCCGCGGCTGTACGAGGCCACGGAGGGCACCGTGTCCGTGGGTGGATACGACGTGAAGGACTACACCATGGAGGCCCTGCGCAATGGCTGCGCCATGGTACTGCAGAAGAACACCCTGTTCTCCGGCACCATCGCCGAAAACCTGCGCTGGGGCCGGGACGACGCCACCGATGAGGAGCTGCGCCAGGCCTGCGCCGTAGCCTGTGCCGACGAGTTCATCGACAAGATGCCGGAGGGCTACAACACCCGCATCGAGCGGGGCGGCTCCAACGTGTCCGGCGGTCAGAAGCAGCGGCTCTGCATCGCCCGAGCCATTCTCCGCCGGCCGAAGATCCTCATTCTGGACGATTCCACCTCCGCCGTGGACACCGCCACCGACGCCAGGATCCGCGCCGGTCTGCGCACCACGCTGCCCGGCGCCACCAAGCTCATCATCGCCCAGCGGATCACATCCGTCATGGACGCTGATCTCATCATCGTCATGGATGACGGAAGGATCTCCGCCATGGGCACCCACGGTGAGCTGATGGAGCGCAGCCAGATCTACCGCGAAGTCTATCAATCCCAGCAGGAAGGAGTGAGCATCGATGGCTGAGAACAACAGTTCCCGTCCCGCCGAGCGGCGGGGTCCCCGGGGCCACGGCTATCAGCGGCCCCAGAACCTGTGGGGAACGGTGAAGCGTCTGCTGAAATATCTGACCCGTTTCCGGCTGCTGCTGGTTTTTGTGCTGTTCTGTCTGCTGGTCAGCACACTGGGCAGCATCGCCACCAGCTATATGCTCAAGCCCCTGATCAACAACTATATTCTGCCCGGCGACTTTGCAGGCCTTGCCAAGATGCTGGCGCTGATGGGTGCCATCTTCGGTCTCAGCGCACTCTGCTCTCTCGTATACGCCCGCACCATGGTGCGGATCTCACAGGAAACCGTAGTGGTCCTGCGGCAGGATCTTTTCGACAAGCTCCAGACGCTGCCCATCCGCTACTTTGACACCCACCAGTCCGGCGATCTGATGAGCCGGTTCACCAACGACATCGACACCGTCAGTGAGCTGATCAACAACTCGCTGGCCAACATCCTCACCAGCATACTGACCTTTTTCGGCACGCTGATCATGATGTTCGTGCTGAACTGGAGGCTGACCCTCATCACCCTGTTCTTCCTGCTGCTGATGGGCTTTGTGGTCAAATTCGTGGGTGGCCGCAGCCGCACCAATTTTCAGGCGCAGCAGGCTGCTTTGGGTTCCCTCAACGGCTACATTGAGGAGATGATCGAGGGCCAAAAGGTCATCAAGGTCTTCCACCACGAGGACAAGGCCGTGGAGCATTTTGACCATCTCAATGCCGCTTATCGCAGCGCAGCCACCCGCGCCCAGTCCTATGCCGGCTCCATGATGCCCGCCATGGCCAACCTGAGCCGCATTAACTACGCTGCAACGTGCTGCATCGGCGGTCTGCTGGCGCTGCGGGGCATTTTTGACGTGGGTACCATGGGCGCCTATCTGCTGTACGTCCGCCAGGTCTCCCAGCCGGTAGCCCAGATCAGCCAGCAGTTCAACGTGCTGATGGCCGCCATGGCAGGCGCCGAGCGGATCTTTGCCGTCATGGACGCCCAGCCGGAGACTGACGATGGCAGTACCGTGCTGGTACGAGTGGAGAAGAACGGCGACGTGCTCACCGAGACGGACCGCCGCACCGGGCATTGGGCGTGGAAGCGGCCCGACGGCACCCTGGTGGAGCTGCGGGGCGACGTGCGATTCCGGGACGTGGACTTCGGCTACACCGACGAGAAGACGGTCCTTCACAACGTCTCCCTGTACGCCAAGCCGGGCCAGAAGATCGCCTTCGTGGGATCCACCGGTGCCGGCAAGACCACCATCACCAACCTGATCAACCGCTTTTACGACATTCAGGACGGCGTCATCACCTATGACGGCATCGACGTGAAGGAGATCCGCAAGGAGTCCCTGCGCCGCTCCCTGGGCGTCGTGCTGCAGGAAACCAACCTGTTCACCGGCACCATTGCCGACAACATCCGTTACGGCAAGCTGGACGCCACCGACGAGGAGGTCCGCGCCGCGGCGAAGCTGGCCAACGCCGACACCTTCATCCGCCACCTGCCCCAGGGTTACGACACGGTCATCACCGATAACGGCGGATCCCTGAGCCAGGGCGAGCGGCAGCTGCTGGCCATCGCCCGGGCGGCGGTATCCGATCCTCCGGTTCTGATCCTGGATGAGGCCACGTCCTCCATCGATACCCGCACCGAGAAACTCATTGAAGAGGGCATGGACTCCCTGATGGAGGGCCGCACCGTATTCGTCATCGCCCACCGGCTGTCCACCGTCCGCAACGCCCGGGCCATTCTGGTGCTGGAGCAGGGCCGCATCATCGAGCGGGGCGACCATCGCCAGCTGATCGAGCAGCGGGGCCGCTACTACCAGCTCTACACCGGCCAGGCGCAGCTTGGATAATTATCTCAAAGTGATTGCATAAAGGAGGATCCACTTATGACGGAAAAAGAACTGTGTCAAAAGGCCATTGACATGATGGACATGGCCTACATCCCCTACTCCCACTTCCCCGTTGGCGCCGCTCTGGAATGCAGCGACGGCACTGTCTATACAGGCTGCAACATCGAAAACGCCTCCTACGGCCTCACCAACTGCGCCGAACGCACCGCCATCTTCAAGGCCGTCAGCGAGGGCCACCGGGACTTCGTGCGCATCGCCATTGCCGGAAAGTCGGAGGACTTCTGCGTACCCTGCGGCTCCTGCCGCCAGGTGATGATGGAGTTCGCCCCGGAGCTGGAGGTCATCTGTCTCAACGGCGCGGGTGAAGCCAAAAAATTCACTCTGCGGGAGCTGCTGCCCTACGGTTTTGACCAGAGCTGGCTGTAACGGCGCCTTTTGCCCCCGCATAGAATGGGCCAGAGCAAAGGAGGTCGCGCCCTATGCCAAGAACGTTGGCCCAGCTGCGCGTGGGGCAGAGTTCCCGTGTAACGGCGGTTTCCCTGGACGGCGCCAAGCGCACCAGGATGCAGGAGCTGGGCTTCCTCCCCGGCACGCAGGTCACCGCATTGCAGGAGAGCCCCTTCGGGGATCCCGTGGCCTATGGCGTGCTGGATACCGTGATCGCTCTGCGCCGCAGCGATGCCCGGAATATCATAATCGAATAAAAAAACGCCATCCGTTCGGATGGCGTTTTTTTATTCGACTCAGAAGGAGACGACCTCCTGCTTGGGCTTCTGGCAATAGCCGATCTTGCTGACGTACAGCACGGGGCCCTCCCCCTGATAGGCGGGGGACTCCTCCTTCTTGACGGTGGCGGTGATCTCCACCCAATCCCGATCCTTGAACTTGTCCAGTCCCTTTCCCTTGCAAACAAGAGCCAGGAACTGCATATCATTCTCACAGCAGACCATGGCGAACCGGCCCGGCACGTCGGTGCCCTTGAACTTCTTGGAGTGGCACATGAGGGCCTTAAAGGTCACCTGGACGCCGTCATAGCTCTCCGGATGGTCCATGAGATCCACGTACCAGACGCCGTAGTCGTCATCGGGCACATCCAGCTTGCCGCCGGAGAGATCGAAGGGCCGCATGTCCTCGGTGACGTACTCCTCGCTGGTGCCGTCCTCGTTCTCCAGATAGATGTCGGCGCGGCGGTTCACCATACGGAGATTGCGGGACCGGAGAGAGGCGCGCAGCTCGGCGTTGCAGCGGTTGAAGATCAGCATGTCCGCGTTGGTGATCTTCTCCATCATCAGCTGGCCCATGTTCTTCACGTACATCTCAAAGGTGTTGGCGTCCACCAGAGTCATGATCTGATAGAGGATCCAGTTGGCGGGCAGCCCTGTGCGATACAGGGGCTCGATCATCCACATGCCATTGTATTCGATGATGACCTGCTTGGGCTTATACTGTTTCTCCAGCTTCTTGAAAAAGTCCGGTGTCAGCTGCTCGGGATCGTCCACGGTATAGGTGAATACGTTGTCCAGGGCCTTGGGGTCATACTCCTCCTCGCCCTCCTCGCAGCGGATCAGCAGCGTCCGGTCGTCCCGGGCAAAGCCGTCCTGGAGAATGCCGTTGATGAAATTGGTCTTGCCGGCATCCAGGAATCCGGCAATCAGATAGACAGGAATATCCATGGGATCTCGCTTCTCCTTACAGCTTGAACAGCTCTTTCAGTTTGTCTTCCTTCAGCTCCGAACCGATGACGCAGATGCGTCCGGTGTAGTCCGCGGGACCGTAGCGCACCTCGTGCTCCTCAGGCACGAAGTCGTAGTGGAGCCAGCGGCCGTCGGCAGCGGCCACAATGCCCTTGGCGCGGAGGATGGCGCCGTAATCGCCGCTGTCCAGCGCCGTGAGGATGGCGTGGATCTCGTCCTCGGTGTAGCGGCGCACCGTCTCCACGCCCCAACTGGTGAACACCTCGTCGGCGTGGTGATGGTGGTGATGGTGACAGGCGCAGTTGGGATCGTCGCACTCCTCACCATCGTGGTGATGGTGCTCATGCTCCTCGTCGTGGTGGTGATGATGGTGCTCCTCATCGTGATCGTGGTGGTGATGTTCGTGCTCTTCATCGTGATCGTGATGGTGATGCTCGTGCTCCTCGTCGTGGTCGTGGTCGTGGTGATGGTGGTGCTCATGCTCCGCCTCGTCGGCCTCGTGCTCGGCGCGCATCTTCGCCAGCATCTCGTCGGCCAGGGAGACCTTCTCCACAGCGGAGAGGATGGTCTTGCCGTCCAGCTGGTCCCAGGGGGTGGTCAGAATGACGGCGGTGGGGTTCTTCTCCCGCAGCATGGCCACAGCGGCCTCCAGCTTCTCCTGGCTCAGCTTCTGAGTGCGGGAGAGAATGATGGTGCCGGCGGACTCGATCTGGTTGTTGTAGAACTCGCCGAAGTTTTTCATGTAGACCTTCACCTTGCCGGCGTCGGCCACGGTAACGAAGCTGTTCAGCTTCATGTCCGCCACGTCCTTGACGGTGTTCTCCACCGCCACGATCACGTCGCTGAGCTTGCCCACGCCGGAGGGCTCAATGAGGATACGGTCGGGGTGGAACTGCTGCTGCACGTCCTTGAGGGCCGTGGCGAAGTCGCCAACCAGGGAGCAGCAGATGCACCCGGAGGACATCTCGCTGATCTCCACGCCGGAATCCTTGAGGAAACCGCCGTCGATGCTGATTTCGCCGAACTCGTTCTCAATCAGCACAATCTTCTCGCCCTGATAGGCCTCAGAGAGCATCTTCTTGATGAGTGTCGTCTTGCCCGCGCCGAGGAAGCCGGAGACGATGTCGATTTTTGTCATAGCAATAACCCTTCTTTTCCCGCGCGCCGTGACTTGGCGCGTCATAATATTTTCCAACTGAGTAATTATAATATTTTCCCCGAAAAAAACAAGGTTTTTATGCTCTGATGGGGAAAATTTTACAGTGCGGCAATCTTTTCCCCGCCGAAGCTTGCATTTTTGGCGGGTTTCCTGTATTCTATTTTTCGTTGTGCCCGTCCGGCACCACAGGGAGGAAAACATGGAACGAATGGACGAAATCGTCAACTGGGTCAAAACAGCCAACGACTGGCTAAACAATATCGTCTGGGGCGCTCCGGCCATGGTGCTGATCCTCACCACCGGTCTGCTGCTGTCGGTCATGACCCGGTTCCCCCAGTTTACCCACTTCGGCTACGCCATCAAAAATACCATCGGCAAAGCCTTTGAGAAGAAAAAAGTCTCCGCCGGAGCGGTTTCCCCCTTCAAGGCCATGTGCACGGCCCTGGCCGCCTCTCTGGGCACCGGCAACATCGCCGGCGTGTCCGGCGCCATCGCCATCGGCGGACCGGGCGCCGTGTTCTGGATGTGGTGTTCCGCCCTGCTGGGCATGTGCACCAAATTCTCCGAGGTCACGCTGGCTATCCGGTACCGGGAGCGGAACGCCCGGGGCGAATGGGTGGGCGGACCCATGTACTATATCAAAAACGGCCTGGGGCGCGGCTGGCGGTGGCTGGCCTATGTGTTCGCCCTGCTGGCCGGCGTGGCCTGCTTCGGCATCGGCAACATGGCGCAGGTGAATACCATCGCCTCCACCGTCAACTCCGCCGTCAGCCAGTTTGCTGTTACGGATGCCGATCAGCAGAAGACCATCGCTTTGGTGGTAGGCATCGTCTGCGCCGTCATTGTTGCGGTGGTGCTGCTGGGCGGCGTCAGCCGCGTGGCAGACGTGTGCGCCCTGCTGGTGCCCGCCATGGCCATCGTCTATATTCTGGCGTCCCTCACCGTGATCGTTCTGAACATCACCGCCGTCCCTGCCGCCTTCGCCGCCATTTTCAAAGGCGCATTCCGCCCCGCCGCCGTCGCCGGCGGACTGGCCGGTGGGGGCATCCGCACCGTCAGTCAAAAAGGCGTTGGCCGCGGCATCTTCTCCAACGAGGCGGGCCTCGGCTCTGCCCCCATGGCTCACGCCGCCGCCGACGTGGATCACCCCGTCAAGCAGGGTCTGTACGGCATCTTCGAGGTATTCATGGACACCATTGTGGTCTGTACCATCACCTCTCTGGTGGTGCTGCTGGGCAACGGCGTGGAAAACATCGGCTACGGCACCGATATCGGCGCGCAGCTGACCATCAGCGGCTTCCAGAGCGTGTTCGGCGGACCGCTGCCGGCTGTGGTAGTGGCCATTTGCCTGAGTTTGTTCGCCCTGTCCACCATCCTCAGCTGGGGGCTCTACGGTGTGCGGTGCTGGGAGTTCCTCGCCGGTTCAAAGTCCGTCCGCATTTTCCAGATATTCTTCGTTCTTTTCGTGGTGGTGGGCGCCGTCATCAAGCTGGATCTGGCCTGGGGCATCGCCGACACCCTCAACGGTCTCATGGCCATCCCCAATCTGATGGGCGTGATTCTGCTGAGCCCCGTGGTGGGCAAGCTGACCCGGGAGTATTTCCGCTCCCGGCGGCAAGGAAATCTGCGCTGAGCCGATTCCGACAATTTGGTGTTGCCAACACGAAACTTTTGTAGTAGAATAATCGCACGACAGCTCCTCCGCGTGCAGCTGCGGAGCCGGTCTCGCGCAATGGATACCCACGAATCATGTCAGGCGGGGAACCGAGCAGCATTAAGAGGGACCATCCATGTGCCGCGAGGGCGCCGGCTCTGTGGCTGCACGCGGAGGAGCTTATTTCACACATATGCTGAACGCATCTGTGTGAGGGGGATTTCGGCTCACTGTGCGCACTCACTTCGTTCGCACACTTGTGAGCCGCAGTGTATTTTTCTGACGCACATGCCGTCAGAAAAATGATTTGAGATCTTCGCGTCTGCGGACGCGAAATCTGCCTTGCTTTTTCTTTTTTTGTTAAGGGAGGTGTGCCGGGATGTATCAGGCGCTGTACCGCAAATGGCGGCCCAGGACCTTTGACGAGGTGGTGGGCCAGGCCCATATCACCGAGACGCTGCGCCGCCAGGTGGCCGAGGGGCGCACCGCCCACGCCTATCTCTTCACCGGCACCCGCGGCACCGGCAAGACCACCTGCGCCCGGATTCTGGCCAAGGCTGTCAACTGTCTCCACCCCGTGGACGGCGCGCCCTGCTGCCAGTGCGAGGCCTGCCGCAGCATCGACGAGGGCCGCGCCCTGGACGTGACGGAACTGGACGCCGCCAGCAACAACGGCGTGGACCAGGTCCGCGCCCTGCGGGAGGAGGCGGTCTACACCCCCTCCGTGCTGCGCCGACGTGTTTATATCATCGACGAGGTGCACATGCTGTCCACCGCGGCCTTCAACGCCCTGCTGAAGATCCTGGAGGAGCCGCCGGAGCATCTGCTGTTCATTCTGGCAACCACGGAGCTGCATAAGGTGCCGGCCACCATCCTCTCCCGGTGCCAGCGCTTCTCCTTCAAGCGTATCCTGCCCCGTGACATGGAGCGCCAGCTGCTGGCCATCGCCGCGGCGGAGTCCATCGATCTCACCGCTGACGGAGCGGAGATCCTGGCCCGCATGGCAAACGGCGCTCTGCGCGACGCGCTGAGCCTGCTGGATCAGTGCCGCGTGGTGGAGGGCGCGCTGAACGCCGCCGCCGTGCTGGACGTGCTGGGACTTGCGGGCAGCGTGCAGACCATGGAGCTGATGCGCCGCGTGCTGAATCGGGACACCGCCGGTGTGCTGACTCTGTTCGACACCCTGTACCGCGGCGGCAAGGATATCGCCGCCACGCTGGGCGAGCTCAGCGATCTGGGACGGGACCTGACCATTCTCAAGGCTGCGCCGGATGGCGGCGCCGATCTGCTGACCGGTCTCTACGACCGCAAAACCCTCACCGAATTGGGAAAAGGGGAGTCTATGTCCCGTTTCCTCTATCTGACGGCCACCCTGCAATCGTGCTGCGCCGCTCTGCCCGAGAGTTTCCACCCCCGCACGGACGCGGAGCTTTGCCTGCTGAAGCTGTGTGACGAAGCCCTCAGCGGAGACCTGTCCGCCCTGGCGGAGCGCCTTGAGCGCCTGGAGAAGCGGGTGGAGAGCGGCGACGTTTCCGCCCCCGCTGCCAAACGCCGCGCCGCTCAGTCCCTGCCCCCGGCCCAACCTCTCGCTCCTCAGCAGGAGGAGCAGCCGCCCCTGCCCGATGAGCCACCCCTGCCGAAGGCGCAGGTTGTGGAGCAGCCGACCCATGGCGATCCCGCTTCTGCCCCCTCCAAGCCCCACAGCGCCGCCGCCCCCGGCAGTGACGCCATGTGGGAGCAGCTTCTCAACCAGTACAAGGCTCGTCTGCCGGTGAACCACCGGGTCTTTCTCAACATGGCAAAGGGCATTTTCCGGGACGGCGTGCTGACGGTGTACTGCAGCAACGATTTCATCCGCAGCTCTCTGGACAATGCCACCGTACTGTCGGTGCTGCAGGAGGTCACCTCCGCCGTGGCAGGCGGCACTGTACGGGTGGAGCTGACAGTGGGGCAGCCTCCCGCCGGCGAGGCTCCTCCTGCGCCCATCAGGCAAGAGCAACCGTCACCCCAGCCGACGCCCCCGGTCCCGGCAGATCCTCCCCCCTGGGAGGAGCCTGTGCACGACCCCCTGGATGAGCTGGCACGCAGCGGAAGCCAGTTGGATCATTTCAAAGTCAAAGAATAACATTATCGGATAAAGGAGTAACGATCATGGCAAAAGGATACAGCGCAAGAGGCGGTTTTTCCGGCGGAGCCGGCATGATGCGCCAACAGCAGCAGATGCAGCAGAAGCTGATGAAGATGCAGGAGGAGATGGCCAAGGCCCAGGAAGAGGTGGAGAACCGCTCCTTTACGTCCTCTGTAGGCGGCGGCGTGGTGCAGGCCACGGTAAACGGCAAGAAAGAACTGACGGATCTGGTCATCAAGCCGGAGGCTGTGGACAGCGAGGACGTGGAGATGCTGCAGGATCTGATCCTCTCCGCCGTCAACGAGGCCCTGCGCCAGGCGGACGAGGCCATGAACAGCTCCATGAGCTCCCTGACCGGCGGACTGAACATTCCCGGACTCGGCTTCTGATTCATGCAAATCAAAAACCAGCCCACCCCGTTGGGGGTAGGCTGGTTTTTTCTGTTATCCGTAATAGGCCAGCAGCATATCCACTACCATGCCGTAGCTCTTCACCCCGTTGGGGTCGCCGTTGGTCTTGATAAAGGAGTCATACACCTTTTGGGTGGCATCCGTAAAGGAGGTGTGGTTGGCCTCCCAGTAGTCGTAATTGGCCCGCAGATCCGCGCGAACCGTGTCCGGGAGGCCGGCAGCGATCTCCCCATAGGCCGCGCGGTCATAGCGGTAGAGCGCATTGGACAGGTGAACATATCCCATCAGCAAGCCGGAATACCGGTACACCGGATCGTCGCTGAGACGGCACACGGCAATGGCCACGAAGTTGCACTCCTGCTCTGAGGCGATCTGTCGCTGGTGGGCCATCTCATGGATGGCGGTGGATGGCAGATAGGCAGACGGAGAGTCCATGTTGAGATTGGCCTCTCCAGTATAGGGAAAATAAAACCCGGTAAAGTCCATGGCGGTCATGGCCCTGGAACACACGAAGGCCTTTGGCGCAACATCGTTGCCCCGGAGGACCGGAAATGTGTCAAACGCCCCCTCCATCACCTCCGGAGCGTTGCGCAGAACGCCGCGGCGGTCAAGCGCTGTAACGCCGTTTTCATCTCTGGGCACTGCGTCGGCCGCCTCGGCCAGCTCAGCGGCGAACCGCTCCGTCAGCTGCCGCAGCTCCGCCACGGTACCCTGCCTGGCCCTGATGCCGGAGCGGTCCTGAAAGCTGTCCGTGTGGTAGTTGACGCCCCACAGCAGGCAAAAGCCGGCGTAAAACGTCACCCCCACGCACAGCACCGTCAGCACAAAGCGGTAGAGCGTATCACATTTATGCCCGCGGGTAAACAGCGCCCGCAGAAAATTGGCCGTGTAGAAGATGACCACCGCAGCCGCCGTCAGATAAAAAACCTCTGCCACCGAAATCGCCGTCAAGCCGCACAGATGGGCCATGGCGCCTTTGAACGGTGTGGTCACGTGGTCGGCAAGGGCGTTCATCAGCGGCCGGCTGCGACGCAGCCAAAAATATGCCGCCAGAAACAGCAGAACGGCCAGCAACCAGATATGCCGTTTTTCATAGCGCAGGAACCACGCTCTCATAGGATCCTCCCCGCTTTTAGAATTCCAGCTTGCTCCCGACATAATACATGGTGATGTTCACCCGGCTCAGCAGGGTATCCTTCTCGTCGTATATCTCAGCGGCGCAGAAGCACATCTTCCCCCCGCAGTGCACCACCCTGCCCTCGGCGCGGATCACACCCCGGCTGAAGGTGGCAGCGATGAAATCCATGCCGGCGTTGACGGTGACCATGACCTCCTGCCGCAGGCTGATGGCGGCCAGTCCGCAGGCCACGTCCGCCATGGTAAACAGCAGGCCCCCGTGGGGACTGCCCCAGGAGTTCAGATTATCCGGCTGCAGCTCCACCTCCACGGTGGCGGCGCCGTCGCTCACATCAACCACGCGGATACCGTTATGGACGTCGAAGGGGTTGCCGGTATTCCCCAGCCGGATCAGTTTTTCTCTCAGGTCCTGTGTCATGTCTGCTCCTTTCGAAAGGAAATCCGCCCCTCAGGCGGATTTCCTTTTCTATGTATTTTCGTTTTTTTCGTTTTCATCCCGGTTCACATAGTTGTAAGCCCCTACCGGCATATTCCGCTGGCGCAGTCGCCGGTTGATGATGTATCTCACCAGCGCCTGCAGGCAGGCACAGATCGGGACTCCCAGGAACATACCCGGCAGGCCGCCGAAGCCGCCGCCCACCAGAATGGCCACCACCACCCAGAAGCTGGAGATGCCGGTGGAGCCGCCCAGGATCTTGGGGCCAAGGAGGTAGCCGTCAAACGCCTGGAGGATAATGATAAGAATGATGAAATAGAGGCACTTGAGGGGGCTGACCAGCAGGATCAGGAAAGCACTGGGAATGGCGCCCAGGACGGGGCCGAAGAAGGGGATCACGTTGGTAATGCCCACAATGACGCTGACCAGCGGGGTATAGGGCATCCCCAGGATGGAGCAGAGGATAAAGCACAGGATACCGATGATCAGGGAGTCCAGCAGCTTGCCCCGGACGAAGCCGGAGAAAATATGGTCCACCCTGCGGGTGCCGCGAATGATCAGCCGGGCCTGATCCTCCCGGAACGTGCCGTAGACCAGCTTGGAGCATCGTGCGGCGCTGCGCTCCTTCATGGCCAGCATATACACCGAAACAATAATGCCGATGATGAAGTTCTTCAGGAACATCACCACGCCCCAGATGCCGCTCCAGATACCGCCTGTCAGGCTGGTGAGCAGGGACTGGGCCCAGGGTAGGATATTCTTCTCCAGAATATCCAGTGCATTGTCGTAATAGCGGTCGATCATTTCACGGGTCCAGGTGCTCACCTGCGAGTCACCGTTGAGGACGCCGTTGACCCAATCGTAAATCTTGTTGTAGTAACTCTCTGCGTTATTGATGAGCATCGTGATGCTGTCCACCAGTTGAGGAATGAGGATCGCCATCAGCAGATACAGCATCAGCAGCACAAACAGCCACGTCAGGAAAATGCTCAGCGCGCGCAGCCAGCGGCTGGGGATGCTTTTTTCTCTTCCTTTCAGCGCACGGCCCGCCCCGCCGGTCAGGACCCGCTCCAGCCAGTTGACGATGGGGGCCAGCAGATAGGCCATCACGAAGCCATACAAAACCGGTGCCAAAATAGTCACCAGCTTTGATAAGAAACTCTGCAGCATCTGGCCCTTGTAGAAGGTGTCGTAGAACATCAGAATGCCGCATGCCGCCAGAAAAATCGTTAATCCGAGGCGCCAATATCTTGCTCGATCTTTCAAGACGATTCCCCCCTGTTACCCCGATTTTATTTCATTATTAATGATACCCAATTTTTCACCCTTTTGCAACCGCTTTTCTCCACATTTTTGCGTCTCTCCGCGCCATTCCGCCCTGTGATCTGACGGTTGATTTTTCCACCGCCCCATTGTATAATAAGGTGTAATTTTATCTGAAAAAGAAAAACACTGTATTGTAAGGTGAGGTCGTCTTTTCATTATGAATCCGAACACGAAAAAACTGCTTTTCATTGTCAACCCCCGCTCCGGCAGAACCAAGTCCCGCGCACCGCTGTTTGATGCGGCGGCCGCCTTCTCAAAGGCGGGTTTTCTGGTCCACATCCACATGACCGAGGGCGCAGGCGACGCCACAAATGTAGCCCGCGAGCTGGGCGGGCAGTACGATCTGGTGGTCTGCTCCGGCGGCGACGGTACGCTGAACGAGACCATCACCGGCTTGATGGGGCTGGAAAACCGTCCGCCGGTGGGCTATCTGCCCAACGGCAGCACCAACGATTTTGCCGCCAGCCTCCACATTCCCTCCGTGACAGAGCGTGCGGCAGCCGCTGTGGTGGAGGGCGCCCCCTTCTCCCTGGACATCGGCGCTCATAACGACCGCTACTTTGCCTACGTGGCCTCCTTCGGCGCTTTTACCCGCTCCTCCTACTCCGCGCCACAGGCCACCAAAAACGCCCTGGGTCATTTCGCCTATATTCTGGAGGGCCTCGGCGATCTGGACTCCCTGCGTCCCTATCGCTGCCGGGTCACCGCCGACGGTGAGATATTTCACGGCGACTTTATCTTCGGCGCCGTGTGCAATTCCACCTCCCTGGGCGGTCTGCTGAAGCTGAACGCAAATCTGGTCAAAATGAACGACGGGCTCTTTGAGATGCTGCTGCTGCGCTCGCCCAAGACGGCGCTGGACCTGCAGAATCTTATCGTCGCCCTGACCTCCATGGATTACGATTATCCCGGCGTGATCATGCGCCACGTCCGCTCCGTGAAGGTGGAAACGCCCGAGGATCTGCCCTGGTCCCTGGACGGCGAATACGCCCCCAGCGCACCTGTGGTGGAGATCCGCAATATTCCCGGGGCCATCCAGCTGATGCTGGCCCGGGAAACCAATTGAATCACCGATCCGCGCCCGCCGGAGCAATTGCTCCGGCGGTCTTTTTTTTTGAAAAACACCGTTGACAATCCGGGAAAAAGCTGTATAATCTGAAAACGGTTTTCATTTTCAACTTGGAGGAATATCCATGTCCGTTACCTATATCACCCGCCAGCAGCGGGAGGTGCTGCATTGCATTGAGAACTGCGCCGACGGCGCCAGCGCCATGGAGCTGGCCGAGGCGCTCCACGCCCAGGGCAGCCGGGTGGGGCTCACCACCGTTTACCGCCAGCTGGAGCGGCTGGAGCAGCAGGGTCTGGTCCACAAGGTGGTCACCGACGAGGGCGCCCGCTATCAGTTCTGCCGGTCGCATCACGCCGGACGGGACTGCTTCCTTCTCAAATGCGAGCGGTGCGGCCGAATCGAGCACCTGGACTGCTCCCATCTGGGGGAGCTGTATCAGCATCTGATGGAGGAGCACCACTTCGTCATCAACCCCCGCCGCACCTTATTCTACGGTCTTTGCGAGGCATGCGCCCGGAAGGAGCCGTCATGAAAAAGCGTATCGTTTGTATCATATTGGCGCTGATCCTGTCCCTCTCTATGGTGGCTTGTGGTGCAGAACGGCCTCAAAGCAGTGATAAGCTGCAGGTGGTCTGCACCCTGTTTCCCTACTACGATTTTGTCCGCCAGATTGGCGGCGACGACGTGGACGTGACACTGCTGGTGACCGCCGGACGGGAGGTGCACAGCTTTGAGCCCACGCCTTTGGATGCCATCCGCCTTGCGGAAGCCGACGTGTTCATCTGCAACGGCGGCGAGAGTGAGGCCTGGGTCAAGGACCTGCTGGACGCCGCCGGAGAGCACATCGGTACGGTGCTGGTCATGATGGATCACGCCGACGTGCTGGCTGAGGAGATCCAGGAGGGCATGCAGGTCCGGGAGGACGATGAGGAGGGCGAAGACGAGATCGAATACGACGAGCACATCTGGACCTCCCCTGTTATCGCCATGGAACTGTGCCGCGCCATTGCCCAGGCGCTGATAGAGGCCGATCCCGCCCACGCGGACGGCTATCGGGCGCGGCTGGGCAGCTATCTCGCCCAGCTTGCCGCGCTGGATACGGACTTCCGCCAGGTGGTGGATGGGGCGCGCCGCACCACCCTGGTCTTCGGCGACCGCTTCCCCCTGCTGTATTTCTGCCGCACTTACGGTCTGGACTACCGTGCAGCCTTCCACGGCTGCGCCGGCGACACGGAGCCCAGCCTTGCCACGCTGAAATATCTCATCGACAAGGTGGAGGCGGAGCAGATCCCTGTGGTATATACCATCGAGCTGAGCAGTCAAAAAATCGCGGGTGCCATCTCCGACGCCACCGGTGCCGGGATCGCTACCTTCTATTCCTGCCAGACCGTCAGCCGCGAGGACTTCAACCGTGGGGAGACGTATCTGAGCCTCATGCGGCGAAACGTGGATGCCCTGAAGGAGGGCCTGCAATGAAAGAGAAAAACAAGGACAAACTCTGGATCGACTGCCGGAACGTAACCCTGGGCTACGAGGGCCACGCCATTTGGGAGGGATTGAACTTCCAGGTGCGCAGCGGCGACTACCTCTGCATCGTGGGGGAAAACGGCAGCGGCAAATCCACCCTGCTGAAGAGCCTTCTGGGGCTTCTGAAGCCCCTGTCCGGCACCATCGTGTGGGACGAGTCCCTGCGCCGGGGCGCTATCGGTTATCTGCCCCAGCAGACAAAGGCCCAGAAGGATTTCCCCGCCACGGTATACGAGGTGGTGCTCAGCGGCTTTTTGAGCCGCGGCGGCATGCGGCTGTTCCACACCCCCGCCGAAAAGAGCGCGGCCCTCATGAACATGGGCAAGCTGGGCATTCTGGAGCTGAAGGACCGCTGTTACCGGGAGCTCTCGGGCGGCCAGCAGCAGCGGGTTCTGCTGGCCCGTGCCCTGTGCGCCGCCGGTGAGCTGCTGGTTCTGGACGAGCCGGTGACGGGTCTTGACCCCGCCGCGGCCCTGGATCTCTACCGCACGCTGGATTATCTCCACAAGCAGGAGGGGATCGCCATCGTCATGGTCACCCACGACATCCGCAGCGCCCTGCAATACGCCACCAAGATCCTCCACGCCGGACAGAAGCAGTGGTTCTGCGGCACGCCGGAGGAATATCTGGCCTCGCCCTACGGCAAGCGGTTTGGAGGTGATCGGACGTGAAATTGCTGCTGCAGATGTTCATGTACCCCTTCATCGTCCGCGCCTTTGTGGTGGGTATCCTGGTATCGCTGTGCGCGGCGCTGCTGGGCGTACCGCTGGTGCTCAAGCGCTACTCCATGATCGGCGACGGATTGAGCCACGTGTCCTTCGGCGCGCTGTCGATTGCCCTGGCCTGCGGCTGGGCTCCCCTGCCGGTGTCCATTCCCGTGGTGATCGCGGCGGCCATATTGCTGCTGCGTATGACGGAGAGCAGCCCCATGGGCGCTGACGCCGCCATTGCCGTGGCCAGCGCGTCGGCATTGGCCGTCGGCGTCATTGTCACGTCGATGACCACTGGCATGACAACCGACGTGGACAGCTACATGTTTGGCTCCATTCTGGCCATGGACCGCTCCGACGTGGCGCTGAGCGTGGGATTGAGCGTGGCCGTGCTGGTGCTGTTTATTGTCTTTTACCACAAGCTCTTTGCCATCACCTTTGACGAGAGCTTTTCCCGGGCCACCGGCGTGAAGGTGGGGCTTTACAATACTCTTCTCTCCGTGCTGACGGCTCTCACCATCGTGCTTGGCATGCGTATGATGGGCGCCATGCTGATCTCCAGCCTGGTGATCTTCCCCGCCCTCAGCGCCATGCGTATCCGCAAGAGCTTTCGGGGCGTGGTGATCTGCGCCGGGATCATCAGTGTAACGTCCTTTTGCGCGGGCCTCACCCTCTCCTATCTGGTCAGCACGCCGGTGGGCGCCACCGTTGTGGTGGTGAACCTGACCGTGTTCCTGTGCTGCTGCGCCCTCCGTGCGCTAAAGAAATAGCAAAACCGGGCCGATGGCACCCTCCATCGGTCCGGTTTTCTTGAAAAAATGCCGGATCCGCCACATTTCACCCGGAAAAACTCTTGCATTTCTATATAAGATGTGGTAAAGTCTGTTAAGTAAGGTAGTATGTTTGACAGAGTGGACGTGATGTCCGCTCTTTTTGTTGGGCAAATTCAAACGGTTAAAATTTCCGAGAAGCGAGGACGACCATGAAAAAAGTGACCGAAATCGTGGCGGAGCTGGCCGCCCCCGTGGCAGAAGAGAACGGCTGCCGCCTGTGGGATGTGGAGTATGTCCGGGAGGCCGGCCAGTGGTATCTGCGCATCTACCTGGACAAGGATGGCGGCGTTAATATTCTGGACTGTGAGGCGGTCAGCCGCAAGGTCAGCGACCTGCTGGACCAGGTGGACCCCATCGAGGGCAGCTACATGTTCGAGGTATCATCCGCCGGCGCCGAGCGCCAGCTGAAGCGCCCCTCGGACTTTGAGCAGTTCATGGGCAGTCCCGTTCTGGTAAAGACCTATAAAAACCGGGACGGCCGCAAGGAATTCGCCGGCAAGCTTGCCGGCTATGAGGACGGAGCTGTCCTGCTGGACGTGGGCACCGCTGAGCCCCTGCGCTTTGAGAAAAACGAGGTGGCTCTTGTCCGCCTGCGCATTGAATTTTAATAGAATCTGGATAACGGGATAAGGAGATACGAAAATGAAATGTGATGAGATCTTTGCCGCTCTGGCCATGCTGGAAAAGGAGAGAGGCATCCCCCAGAACTTTATGCTGGGCAAGATCATCCAGGCGCTGACCACCGCCTATAAGCGCGACCACGAGGGCGTGGAGAACGTGATCGTGGACGTAGACGAGGCCAAGCGCGACCTGAAGATGTACGTGCAGAAAGAGGTCGTGGAGCAGGTGGAAAACCCCGGCACCCAGATGTCTCTGGAGGAGGCGAGATCCATCTCCGCCAAACACCAGGTGGGCGACGTGGTGAACATCCCCGTGACCAACGTGGAGTTCGGCCGTATCGCCGCCGGCAACGGCAAGCAGGTCATCATCCAGGGTCTGCGGGAAGCCGAGCACGGCATGATCTACGATGAGTTCAACTCCAAGCAGCATGAGATCCTCACCGGTACCGTCACCCGCATCGATCAGCGCAGCGGCAACGTGATGCTGCGCATCGGCACGGGAAGCGAGTCCACCGAGGCGGTGCTGACTCTCAACGAGCAGGTGCCCGGCGAGGAGCTGCGTGAGGGCCAGCTGGTGAAGGTATATCTGGTAGAGGTCCGCCGCACCACCCGCGGTCCTCAGGTCCTGATCTCCCGCACCCACCCCGGTCTGGTAAAGCGTCTGTTCGAGCTGGAAGTGCCCGAGGTCTACGACGGCATCGTGGAGATCCGCAGCATCGCCCGTGAAGCCGGCAACCGCACCAAGATGGCGGTCTGGTCCGAGGACGAGAACGTGGATCCCATCGGCGCCTGCATCGGCCCCCGCGGCCAGCGCGTCAACGCCATCGTGGACGAACTGCGGGGCGAGAAGATCGACATCATCCGCTGGTCTGAGGATCCCGCCCAGTTTATCGCCGCGGCGCTGGCTCCGGCCGACGTGGTGAATGTGACCCTGGCCGACGAGGGCAAGATCTGCCGCGTCATCGTGCCCGATGATCAGCTCTCTCTCGCCATCGGCAAGGAGGGGCAGAACGCCCGTCTGGCCGCCCGCCTCACCGGGTATAAGATCGACATCAAGCCCCAATCCTATCACGAGGCGGAATAACAGCAAAGGAGGTGCGGTATGCAGAAAGTGAAAAAAATTCCCCAGCGCCAGTGCGTCGGCTGCCGCACCATGAAGGACAAAAAGGCGCTGATCCGGGTGGTCCGGACGCCGGAGGGTCAGATCGTGCTGGACGCCACCGGTAAAAAATCCGGCCGCGGCGCCTACCTCTGCCCGGACGTCGCGTGTCTGAAAAAGGCCCGCAAGTCCCGGGCTCTGGAACGGGCCTTTGCGCTGGAGATCCCGGGCGAGGTATACGATGCGCTGGAGGGCCAGATGCCCCGGGAGGTCTGACATGGAAAAGATCCTTTCGATGATCGGCCTGGCCAAGAAAGCGGGCCGCGCAGAGATCGGCGAGGAACCCGTGGGTGCTGCCGCAAGGGCCAAAAAGGCGCGGGTCATCCTTCTGGCATCTGACGCTGCGCCGTCCTCTCGGCGGCGGGCGGCTTCCTTTGCCGAGGCAGGCAGCACGCTGCTGCTGACCGTTCCCGCCGACAAGGACCAGCTGGGCCATGTGCTTGGCCGCACCAGCGTGGCCATGACCGCCATCACGGACATCGGCTTTGCCGAGGCCATCGTGAAAAAACTGGCCGAGCTGGACAGCGAGACCTATTCCGCTGCTGCCGAGCAGCTGGCAGTGAAGGCCCGGCGCGCCATGGAGCGGCGCCAGGAGCAGGCGCGTCATGAGAAAAAGCTCCGCCGGGGCAAGAAACACTGAACCGCGTAAACATATCATCTGTGCGCTTTGCGCACGTTCCTATCACAATCATGGAGGTGGCTATATTTGGGTAGCGTAGGTAATAAATACAGGGTGCATGAGGTGGCGAAGGATTTCGGCATCCCCACCAAACAGGTCACGGAAATACTGACCAAATATGCGGAGACTCCCAAAAATCATATGCAGGTGCTGGGCGACCGGGAACTGTCCCTGATTTTTGAATATCTGACCCAGCACAATCAGGTTTCCGGGATCCAGGTGATCTTTGCCGACGGCATCAAGGCTGAAGAGGCAAAGAAGCCCGCCGACAGCGACAGGAAGAACGCCGCTGCCGCCTCCCCCAAGGGCGGAGAGAAGGCTCAGAGCCAGTCCGGCACCGCCCCTGCCAAGGCGGAGAAGCCCCAGACGCCCAAGCCCGCGTCCCGCGTGCCCCAGACCAAGGTTGTGGATACCCGCAAGGCCACCAACGTGAATCTGGACAAGTACGACGAGAAGCTGCAGGATATGGCCGAGGGCCGCAATGCCCGCGGCGGCGGCAACAGCAAGCGCCGGGATCAGCAGGTCCAGGGCAAGGAGAAGTTCCGCAACAACAAGCAGCGCCAGCAGGGGAACTTCGGCGCCAACAAGCGCCGCCAGGAGGAAGCCGACCGCATGCGCCGGCTCCAGCTGGAGATCATCAAGAAGACACCTGTCACCGTCCAGATCCCCGATGAGATCAGCGTGGGCGAGCTGGCCAGCCGCATGAAGAAGACCGGCACCGAGGTGGTCAAGTGCCTGATGAAAAACGGCATCATGGCCTCCCTGAGCCAGATGATCGACTTTGACACCGCAGCCATTATCGCCGAGGAGCTGGGCTGCAAGGTGGAGAAGGAAGTCGTGGTCACCATCGAGGAGAAGCTGATCGACGACCATCAGGACGCCGAGGAGGATCTGGTGCCCCGGGCCCCCGTTGTGGTGGTCATGGGCCACGTCGACCACGGCAAGACCAGTCTGCTGGATTATATCCGCAACGCCCACGTCGCCTCCGGCGAGGCCGGCGGCATCACGCAGCACATCGGCGCCTACCAGGTCCAGGTGAACGGCAAGCCCATCACCTTCCTGGATACCCCTGGCCATGAGGCCTTCACCTCCATGCGCGCCCGCGGCGCCATGGTCACCGATAT
>CAMVMU010000007.1 GCA_947168655.1 uncultured Oscillospiraceae bacterium | reverse complement strand
CCTTGGCGTCCACCTTCGCGCCCTCCACCACGGGAGTGCCGAACTTGGTGTTCTCACCGTCCACGATGGCCAGAACCTGGTCGAACACCACGTCCTCACCGGCCTCCGCGTTCAGCTTCTCGATGAACAGCGTGTCGCCCTCTGCGACGTTGTACTGCTTACCACCGGTCATGATGATTGCCTGCATACCTTTGTTGCACCTGCCTTTCCTTTATTACGGACTCGCTGTCGGGGGCGTCCAGTTTTTGGAGCTGGCCCTTTGTGCCCATTCAAAGCGGCTTAAGTAGTTTATCAGCCTCTGTCAAGTTTGTCAACAGGAAAATGGGGCTGAAAGCGTCTTTTTTTAATCAGTTGTCCTCATCGTTCTGTATTTCCGCCGGCTGCTGCTCCCAGGGTTCCACGGTCTCCTGCGGTTTCATCGCTGCCGCGGCCTTTTGGGCCCCGATGACGCCCAATACCAGCTCCACGATCATGATGACGTGGAAGACGAAATCCAGTGCCAGCTGCGCGGGGTTATCGAACAGCGTGAAGGCGCAGTAGATGACCACCAGCGTGTCGATGACCATCAGCACCAGGCCGGCGATCAGCCAGCCGGGGCGCTTTTTGGACAGGAGCCAGCACAGCAGAAACAGGCCCAGTACCACCAACGCGATGACGGCGCCGATCACCAGCAGCACGCCCTCGCCGGTTTCACTATATAAGTCACGGCAAAAAAGCGCGGAAATATAGGCCAAAAAGTTGGAGAACAGAAAATACATGTTCTGCCCCAGAAGCGCCAGCAAGGTATTGACCGCGCCAAAGGCTGCAATGGCCAGCAGGCAGCTGCGGCCCATGTTGTAATGTCTGATGGATCTGTCCATTTTTCTCTCCTTTTCTCCCACCCAAAGGGGACATTGTTTGATGTGAATGTGGCGGCGTTCCGTTGATTATATTTGATTATAACACATTGCCGTCTCCGGTTGCAACGGGGTGAATTATGTTGTATACTAACAATATAAAAACAGAATGCAGACGAAGTTGGTGATTCCTTTTGAACCAGACCCCGGCGCGCCGCGGACGCTACGATGTGGATATGACCACGGGCAGCATCACCCGGCATCTGATACTCTTCGCCCTGCCGCTGCTGGCGGGCAACGTATTTCAGCAGCTCTACAACATGGTGGACACCTGGGTGGTGGGCAACTACGTGTCCAACGAGGCCTTTTCCGCCGTGGGCAGCGTCGGGCCCATCGTCAACATGCTCATCGGCTTTTTCATGGGTCTGAGCAGCGGCGCCGGCGTAGTCATCAGCCAGTATTACGGCGCCAAGCTCTACGACAAGGTATCCCAGGCGGTCCACACCGCCATGGTGGTGACGCTGATCGTGGGTGTGGCGTTCACCGGCATCGGCCTGGGCCTGGCCCCCACGCTGCTGCGCCTCATGAACACGCCGCCGGAGGTAATGCCGGAATCCACCGCCTACCTCTCCATCTACTTCTCCGGCATCATGGGCCTGCTGATCTACAACATGGGCTCCGGCATCCTGCGTGCCGTGGGCGACAGCCGCCGTCCCTTCCTGTTCCTCATCGTCTCCGCCGGGCTGAACACGGCGCTGGATCTCTTTTTCGTGCTGCGGCTCCATATGGGCGTGCGAGGCGTGGCCCTGGCCACCATCATCGCCCAAGGCGTGTCGGCCCTGCTGGTTTTGTTTGTTCTGCTGCGCTATAACTCCTGCATCCGCCTGGAAGTGAAAAAGCTGGCCATCCACTTGGATCTGCTCAAGCGCATCCTGAAGGTGGGTCTCCCCGCCGCGCTGCAGATGGCCGTCACCGCCTTTTCCAACATCTTCGTCACCGGTTACATCTACCACTTCGGCGCCGACTGCATGTCCGGCTGGACGGCCTATACCAAGATCGACCAGGTCATGTTCCTGCCCATGCAGTCCCTGGCTCTGTCCGCCACCACCTTTGTGGGCCAGAATTTGGGCCACGGTGACGCCGACCGGGCCCACAGCGGCACCCGCCGCGCGCTGGCGCTGTCCATGACCATGACCGCCATTCTGATGGTACCGGTCCTGATCTTTGCCCCTCAGCTCACCGCCTTCTTCAACGCCAAAGCCGAGGTGGTCAGCTACGGCACCATGATGCTGCGGTACATCTCCCCCCTGTATCTCCTTTGCTGCATCAACCAGGTCTATTCCGGCGCCCTCCGCGGCGCGGGCGACAGCCGCGCCCCCATGGTGATGATGCTCAGCACCTTTGTGGTATTCCGCCAGATCTACCTCTACGTCATGTCCCACTACATCTCCAACACGGTCCTGCCCATCATCATGAGCTATCCCGCCGGCTGGCTGCTGTGTTCCGCCCTGACGCTGATCTACTATCACCACGTAGCCGCCAAGCGCCGGACGCTGGATCTGTAACCATCCATTTTGTCAGGAGGTATTTCCATGAAGAGGAAGAAAAAGACCCGTTATCTGTGGCTGATTCCCGCTGTCCTTCTGCTGGCCGCCGTGCTGTACTGCACAGGGCTTCTTTACCCCGGCGGAAGCGACAAGGGTGACGATGCCAGTGCCGACTGGATGTCCATGATCGGTGACGACCGTCCCCTGAGCCTCATCAACATCCCCGGCACCCACGACAGCGGCACCCGCTTCATCTTCCCCTCCTACATCTTTCAGGATCAGAACACCTCTATCGCCCGGCAGCTGCAAAACGGCTACCGGTATCTGGACGTGCGGGTGGCGCTGAACAAGGCAGGGGATGACCTGCTGATCGTCCACAACTTTGGCACCTGCCGCACCGGAGCAGCCGTTTGGAGCGCTCCGCTCCCATTCAGCCGGGTGATTGCCGACGCCCTGGCCTTCCTGGACGCCCACCCCCGTGAGACGGTGATCTTCTGCGTGAAGCCGGAGCACGCCGACGACGATATGAACGCGGTGCGCGCTCTGATCGAGCAGAAGGTATCCGAAGCGCCGGAGCGTTGGTTCACCGAAAACCGCATCCCCACTCTGGGCGAGGCGCGGGGCCGCATCGTTCTGTGCCGCCGCTATGAGGGCGACCTGGGGCTGAACTTCAAGTGGAAGGAACAGGGCGACCCCGAGGTGCTGGAGAATCCCATTGCCATTGAGGGCAAGGACACCTTCACCCTGGCGGTGCAGGACCGCTTCCACTATTCCGTATCCGACAAGTGGGCGGCGGTGCAGTACACCCTGCGCAACACCACCGCCACGGAGAACACCTTCTGCCTGAACTTCCTCAGCACCGCCCAGGGTACGATCCCCCACCCCCGGAAATTCGCCCGGGAGATGAACGACCTTTTCCTCGCGGAAGAGCTGGTGCCGGGCAGCCGCTACGGTGTGGTGCTCTTTGACTTTGCCGACGCGGAGCTGGCCCGCGCCGTCATCGGCACGAATCTGATCCCGTAACAGAACAGACAAATGACAAGACCTCCGGCTCAGCCGGAGGTCTTGTTTAATCCATATTCTCTAAAAACTCCTCGATTTCCGCAGGGCGCATGATACTGACCTCATAGGCCACACGCTCTTCGGTGCCGCCGGGGATCACCTTGGTGTAGACCCGGCTCTGGACACGTCCTTCCACCGTCAGCCTCCGTCCCACGCCCATATCCGCCGTCTGCTGCGCCACGGCGCCCCAGGCGATGCAGGGCAGATAGTCCGCCCGCCCGTAGCGCCGGTTCACCGCCAGGATGATGTCGCAGATATCCCGGCCCAGCGGCGTGCGCCGGAGAATGGGCTGTTTGCAGATGATGCCGGAAAGCTGGATACAGTTCTCCGGCTCGCCCTCGCCCACCGCCATCTGACGGGCGAATACGGAGATCACCAGCCGCCGGCCCTGTCCGCTCTTGTTGTTGAAGGACCGCAGCTGTCCTGTCAGGCGCACCGTATTGCCTGCAGTGACGGGCGTCTGCTCCAGCAGTGTGCCGGATGCGACCACGGTCAGCCGGTCGCATTGTCCGCTGAGCCGCGGAACGTCCAGGGAAAATTTATAGAAACTCTCGGCGTGATTGATATGGGAAAGATACGGCTCCCCCACCGCCGTGCCGCAAAGAGTTACACGGTTGAAATTCTGATCCATGGTTCCACCTCGTTGGGTAAAGATGGAACATGGTATGATCCTGCTGCGGAAAATATACCCTTTTCAAACGGAGGGATCTGTGTCATAATGGTGGACATCAGAGATGAAGGAGTCAACCGCCATGCGCTACAAGGGAAAGGTCTACCGTCCGCCCAGCGAAGCCCGCAGCCTCATCGTACAGGTGACCTACGGCTGCAGTCACAACGGCTGCGCCTTTTGCGACATGTATGACGACAAGCAGTTTTCCCTGCGTCCCATGGCAGAGATCCGGGAGGATTTCCAGCTGGCCCGGCAAGTCTACCGCTCGGTGGAGCGGGTGTTCCTGGCTGACGGCGACGCATTGATCCGCCCCGCAGCGCAATTGCTGGAGATCCTGGGCTGGGTATACGAGCTGTTCCCCGAGTGTCAGCGCGTCACCTGCTACGCCTCGCCCGCCAGTCTCCACGTTCGGACCGAGGAGGAACTGCGCGCATTGCGCGCCGCCGGCCTCACCATGGTCTACATGGGGCTTGAATCCGGCTGCAACGCGGTTCTGGAGTGGATGAACAAGGGCCATGACGTCGCCTCCATCATCGCCGCAGGGCAGAAGGCCCGGCGATGCGGCCTGGCCCTCAGCGTCACCGCCATCTCCGGTCTGGGAAGCCTTGATCTGCTGGAAGATCACGCCATGGGCACGGCACAGGCCCTCTCCGCCATGAAGCCGGAGTATATCGGCCTGCTGACGCTGATGGTGGAACCCGGCACGCCGCTGGAGCGGTGGGTCAGCCAGGGCAGCTTCGTGGTGCCGGGTGCTCCGGACATCCTGCGGGAGACGGAGATCTTCCTCCACTACGTGGACAGCGAGGGCAGCGTCTTCCGCATGAACCACGCCAGCAACTACCTGACACTCAAGGGCACCCTCAACGCCGACAAGCCCGCCCTGCTCTCCCGTATCCACCAGGGCATGCTGGGCAACGGCCTGCGACCGGCGTATCTGCGTGCCCTGTGAAAAACGAAAGGAGCAAGTCCATGAACATTGCCTTGATGTACGCCATGCGCGCCGAGATCGCCAGCATGCTCCGGGGTGACGAAACCCCCCTGCTGCAGTCGGTAGCCGGCGTGGAGTTTTACCGCATCCGCCCCAACGTGATCGCCTGCTGCGGCGGCGTGGGCAAGGTGAACGCCGCCATGTCCACCCAACTGCTCATCGACCTGTACCGCCCCGATCTCATCATCAATGTGGGCGTGGCCGGGTGTTTTGAAAACGTGCCCATCGGCACGCTGGTGCTGGCCGAGGGCTTCTGCCAGCATGACTTCGACACCAGCGCCCTGGACGGCCCGGAGTATGAGGGCTTCGTGGCCACCGTCCACCGCACCATCTTCCCCACCTCCGACCTGGAAAAGGCCAAAGCCGCCATGGACGCCGCCGGATATCCCTTCCGCACCGGCCTGGTGGCCACCGGCGACTGGTTCGCCACCGATACGCCCCGGGCCCGCCACATCGCCGAGAAATTCCATCCCTTGCTGTGCGAGATGGAGGGCGGCGCCGTAGCCCATGTGTGCCTGCGCAACAAGGTGCCATTTATGGCCATTAAATCCGTATCCGACTGTCTCTTTGGTGACAACGACTTTAATTTCAACTTCCCCGCCGCCATGGAGAAGCTGGATACCGTTGTGATGGATTTCATTGACAAGCTGGCGGATTGAACCGGCCTCTGCGTCATCATCTCTTCCACATGCCGCCCTACCCCACCTTCGTCGCCAAGGCCGTTGAACCGGCGGTCTACGGCCTGGTCTGCGGCCTGCTGTACCGCGCCCTGCCGAAGAAAACGCCCTATATCTACGTGTCGCTGATCGTTGCCATGCCGGTCGGGCGCATCGCATCAGGCCTTGCCAACGTGGTGCTTTACCGCCTCGGCGCCGTGGAGGGGACCTATACCCTGTCCGCCTTCCTCGCAAAACCAGGCCGCTCGTTAACAAAAGGAATCCACTTGAAAGCGGAAATGAAGAAGAACGCTGGGGAGCACCACTGCCGCCGTATTGTGGGAAGCGGAGAACCGTCGGCATTTCCGCATACGTTGTCGCAGCCAATAATTCGAAACCGCCGGGAAGGATGGGATGACAAGGCAAAGACAGACCGCTCGTTACGCTGGGAATCAAAATGAAAGGATGACACACATGAAAAAGCAAACGAAAAAAAGATTCCTGCTATTGGTGCTGCTGCTCTGCCTTGCTCTATTGGCTGCCTGCGGAGCAAAGGAGCCGGAAGTGGAGCCGGAGCCGGAGCCCACGCCCACCCAGACGCTGTCGGATATTGCCCGTGTCGAAGCGCCGCAGGAGTCCGGGGATACCGTTTTCACGGTGACCGTCCTCCGGGAGGTTCCCACGGTGGATCTCTCCGAGCTGGAAGACCGGGGCCCTATAAAGAGCCTGACCGTGATTTGCGATTTCCCTCTGGAGCAGCTGATTTTGCCCAACAACGCGGAACGGGTGGAGCTGGATCTGAACGCCCTGCAAAGCCTGGACGCATCTGGGGCTGCAGCGATGAAGCAGCTCCAGGTCCACGGTGAGGTCCGAACGGCCACCCCCTGCCATGATCTGGAATCCCTCTTGACCGACGGCGCATCCCTTGCGGCCATGAGCGGCTTCTCCTCCGTGACGCAATTGACGGTGATCGGCTGGGCAGATCTCAAGGAGCTGGCCAACTTCTCCCAGCTGGAGGATTTGAGCCTCATGAACGATCTCGGCGACGAGCCGTGGGATCTGCGGCCCATCCAGCAGCTCTCCTTAAAGGCTCTGCGTTTTCACAGCCACGTTGCCCTTTCCCCTGAGACGCTGGAGGGACTGGCGGGAGCCTCCATCCCCACCGTCCAGATGAGCGACTGGGGCATCCACGACATCTCCTTCCTCGACGCCATGCCCGACACGACCGTCCTGCTGCTGCAGATCGGCCAGGATCAGCCCGCGGAGGTTTCGGACGTTGAGGGAGAGCCCTGCCCGGCAGACGTGGCCGCGCAGATCAACACCAGGATCCCCGCGGAGCAGTTGGCGTCGTTTGCCTCCACCCACGAGCTGTATCTGTTCGAGCGCATTAACGATGACGTGGAATACCCGAAGTGATAAGATAACGGAGACGCACCGCTTTTAAGACAAAGCCGCCCCGTGTCCACGCCTCCCCGGGCCCGCCACATTGCTGAGAAGTTCCACCCTCTGCTGTGCGAAATGGAGGACGGCGCCGTGGCCCACGTATGCCTGCGCAACGAGGTGCCCTTTATGGCCATCAAATACGTATCCGACTGTCTTTTTGGAGACAACGACTTTAATTTCAACTTCCCCGCCGCCATGGAAAAGCTGGATGCCGTGGTGATGGACTTTATCGACAAACTGGAGGACTGACATGGAACGGATCGCCAGCTTTACCGTGGACCACACCGTGCTGACGCCGGGGCTGTACCTCAGCCGCCGGGACGGCAACGTGACCACCTTTGACCTGCGCTTCAAGCGCCCCAATACCGGGGATCTTTTGACCAACGCCCAGATGCACTCCGTGGAGCATCTGCTGGCCACCCTCCTGCGCAACAGCCCCCAGAAGGACGCCGTTGTCTACTTCGGACCCATGGGCTGCCAGACGGGATTCTATTTCCTCTTTGATGAGAACAAGCTCTCCTGCGCCGGGGCCATCGACCTGCTGCGCCGCTGCTTTGAGTCCGCCGCCGTCTACCCCGGCCCCATGCCCGGCCAGAGCGCCGCCGAGTGCGGCAACTACCGCAATCTGGATCTGGAGCTGGGCAAGTCCTGCTGCGCCTGGTACGCTCAGCTGATCCGGGATTGGACAGAGTCGGATCTGGTCTACCCTCAGGCAAAATAAGCTGAGAAAAAACCGAAAGGAACCGTTCGACGATGAAAAAGAGAGACGCTCTGCTGCGGCTGGTCTATGCCGCCGTTTGTCTGGCCCTGTGCATGGTGCTGCCCATGATCACCGGTCACATCCCCCAGGTGGGACAGCTGCTGAGTCCCATGCACATCCCCGTTCTGCTGGCGGGCTTCCTGTGCGGGCCCTGGTGGGCGCTGGCAGTGGGCCTCATCGCCCCGCCGCTGCGCCACCTGCTCTTCCAGTTTCCGCCCTACCCCACCTTCGTGGCCATGGCCTTTGAGCTGGCGGTATACGGGCTGGTCTGCGGCCTGCTGTACCGCGCTCTCCCCAAAAAGGTGCCCTATATCTACGTGTCCCTGATCGTCGCTATGATCGTTGGGCGCATCGTGTCCGGTCTTGCCAACGTGGTGCTGTACAATGTTGGCGCCAAGGAAGGGACTTATACGCTTTCCGCCTTTCTCACCGCCCATTTCGTCGCCGCCTGGCCCGCCATCGTCCTCCATATCGTGCTGATCCCCATTCTGGTCATCGCCCTGCGCCGGGCGGGAATCATCCGGGATTGATCGTTTGTCCACAAAAAATGACCGCCTTACAGGCGGTCATTTTCTTATATGCTCTCAAAAGTCGATGGTGCCGTTGATGACGTGGAGATCGTAGGGCTCAAACACCACGTTCCGGTAGGCCTCCACGTCCAGGGGGACGCCGGTCCAATCGGAGTGGATCTCGCCGTTCTGCTTGATGACGATGTCGTACAGGATGTCATAGGTGACGCCGTTTTCGTCGGTCTCCACGATGGTAGAGTATGGCAGGGTCTTGTGGTAGGTCATATGCAGGCCCTTGTATTCAAAGTGGAAGCCGTTGCGCATGCGGCAGCCATCCAGGCCCTTATAGGTGAACATGCTGCGCAGATCCTGCAGGATACGGTCGTTCTCCTCCTCGTAGAGGTTGTCCGGCGTGGTCTCGGTGTAGTCGTACCGGAACTGGACGGGGATGCCGTACTTCAGGAACCGCTCCACGTATTCCGGCAGCTTGTGGGCCGGATAGTGCTTGTAGAGCACGCAGTTGATGCGCTTGGGACAGGCGATCCGGGCGATCACCTCATCCGGCGACTCCTCCACGTATTTCTGCAGGTGACGGGAGATGTTCATGCAGGTGATCTTATCCCGGTTCCGCGCCGTGAAGTCCAGCATTTCCTCCAGGGTGGTGTGGGCCTGCACGGGGAACGTGGTGTTGATATACACCTTGTGGGTGGTGGGGATCACGTCCAGCATCTGCTGCAAAGCGTCCAGGTTGGCCAGGGGCTCGCCTCCGGTAAACACGAAATCGCAGTACGGGGTGATGCTGTCCATGGTGCGGATGCTCTCTATAATGGCATCGAGGCTAAAGCCGGTGCAGTCGGCATATTCGCGTTTGTTGATGCAGAAGGGGCAGTTGTTCTGGCAGTCGTAGGGCACGAATACCGTCACGGTTGCGCCGCCTTTGCGGGTCTTGTAGGGATTGCTCATGGTATAATAGACCTCTCCGAAAAATGTCAACCGATATTTTATAACGGTCAGAACAGAAAATCAAGGAAAAAGTCATCCAATTCTGCAAAAATATTGCCCGGTCAATATTGATCGTCTTTCAGCTCCAGGCGGATGTGGGCAAAGGCAATGGCCTCCCCCTGCTCCTTGAGCAGCAGCAGCCAGCGGTCCAGCAGGTCGCTGGTTTCGGGGTGGATCCAGATGTGGCCCTTGCTCTTCTGGTAGTAGTCGTAGGGCGACGCGTCGGTATACTTGTCGCCCTGATAGACACGGCAGGCGGCGATACGGTCGCAGAACATCTCTGCGACATACTTTTTGGGCATCTTGCACCCGCCCATGAACACCTCGCCGTCCTCACCGACGCGGTAATCGATCCAGTATTCAAAGTGATGGCGGTTGCGCCCCTTGTGGTGCAGCCAGGCAAGGCTCAGGCCGGTCTGTCGCCGCTCCTCGTCGTTGGGGGAGCGGAAGCCCTGGTAGAATCTGGCGCCCCGCAAAAATTCCACCGGGGCATATTTGGACAGGTCGTGGGTCAGTCCCTGCCAGACAAGGCCCAGCTTCAGGCAGTACCCCCGTACCAGCGCCCTATGCTGCCGGACGGTATTCCAATGTTCCTTGACGTGCATGGCAGCGCCTCCTCGGTTCGCAATGGCTGTTTGATTTAATATATTATATCACAGATTTGCCGCCTGCACAGCATAAAAAAATATCCTGCGGAGAAAAATAGGGGTTGAGGTGAGAAAAATGGCAGCGTGTGTCTGTTTATGCACGCGAGAGCTGGCAGGCTCGCTCCCGCCGGAGATCATCTGGCGTTCGGCTGCTCCGGAGAAAACATACTGGGCGCTGTGCGCCCTCTCGGCGCAGGAGGCGGTGCGTCTGGCGGATCATCCTCTGCACTGTGATGCGCTGCTGGTGCCGGAGGATCTGTACTCCCCCTCCTGGCAGGCACAGCAGGTGGTAAGCTACGGCCTTTCCCCCCGCAGCAGCCTGACCCTCTCCAGCATGGGGCAGCGGGACCTTCTGTGTGTGCAGCGGGCCTTGACGGATTGCCGCGGCCGCAACGTGGAGGAGCAGGAGCTCTGCCTGCCCGCTCGCTGGGGCGTATTCTCCCCCCAGGACCGGCTGCTGTTGGCCGGCACGTGGCTGCTGCAGACCGGCGCGCTGCCATCTCCTGAATGAAGCCAACCCGCCGCTGCCGCGTCGGGTTGGCTTGTCAAAAAGATCCTTTTCTTGTTGAAAAACACTTTCTTCTCTTGTCCATTTATTGAGAGTTTCGTCTTGAAACAATTACAATGTCTTTATTCCAGCCGACGATCGCTTTTACAAGCTCTCCCGCATCATAATACCCTGTTTTATCTAGAAATCCAGGATCATATATTTCAAAATACATAACCCCATCCACGATCCAATAACCCTTGACCACAATAAAATGTCCGGCGCTTTTTGCCCGATAATCGGTTCCGGTCGTGCTTTCCAAGTGGGGATCTTCCTTGATTACGAAGATACCTTTCCTGTCAAAACAGACAATCAGCAATTTCCCGTCATCAATTAATCTCTTCATTTCCTCAACAGCAGCTTCTGCTGAACCCACATGGAACACTCTGTTGTTAATGCCATATGTATTGAGCGCCTGCGACACTGTTTGCGGAAACCAGCCATAATCAAATGGCGAAGGCTTCACATTCAAATTCCTGATATCTTCCACAGACGCAGAGAAACTTTCATCGGCCCATTTGGCTGCCATATATGTGCATGCAGGCCCGCAATTTGAATCTGAATATGTTCCGGTATCCTGTTGAGAGTGGAAGAAATTATAGCCGACATTGTCGTTTGATACTCTTTCGGGACCGGTTTTTACGATTTCCTCCAATGCACAGTATAACGCATATTCAAGGCCACAGCGTGTGCAGCGCCCTCCCGCGAAATCGTGTCCAAGCGCGGGGATTTCGGTAAATGTCGAATAATCACAGTTGAGACATTTTTCGTACAACGCATATCCCTTTTCTGTGCACGTGGCGTCCCTTCCGGCGTAATGAACCAGCTTATGTCCGAGCGCAGGCTTCTCAGAAAACGTGGAATAGTCACAGCGGCTGCAGGTATCGTAAGATGCGTATCCGCTCTCCGTGCAGGTGGGGTTATTCCCCTCGTGATGAATAAGATCGTGTCCGAGCGCGGGGATGACTTCCTGCTCTTTGATCGTTATGGAGAAAAGGGCAAGGTGCTTTCCTTCACTCAGGCCGGTGGATGTACAGGTCGGGGGAACTTCCGGATCTGCCACTGTCAAGGCTTTCAATGCGATAGCCGCGCATATCATTACTAAAACGGTGATCACCAATGCTTTGATAGAACGTCTCATGATGATTTCTCCTATATGCAAAAGTCGTCTATGAGAAACATCGGAGGCGGTTTCCGCATTTCCGCCCGCCGTCCGTATTGTATGTTCAATCGATCATAGTCGATATGATTATACGCTCAGTAAATCACCCGGTCAAGGCTCTCGTACCCGCAAAAGGAGCCCGCCGCAGACGCGGCGGGCTCCTTCGTCGAAAAGTCCCGTGTATTTTACAGGTTCTTCTCGTAGGACTCGATCATGCGCTTGACCATCTGGCCGCCCACGGAGCCGGCCTCGCGGGAGGTCAGGTCGCCGTTGTAGCCTTCCTTCAGGTTCACGCCAACCTCGTTGGCAGCCTGCATCTTGAACTTATCCATAGCGCTGCGGGCCTCGGGAACGTTCAGTCGATTGGAATTCTTGCTGGACATATTGGGTAATCTCCTTTCAAATCAATTGAGCAATACGCTCTTTGGGTATCGCAACCATAGCTTTTCCCGGATTTGCCCCTATATTCAGCAAAAACACTGGTAATTTCTACGCGAAAAGATCCGCCTGTTTTACGGGCGGATCTTTCAGTGCGTCAACAAATTGTTGACGCACTGAAAGACAAACGCAGAAACATTATTTATGTTTCTGCGTTTGCACGGATCTCATGTGAAGGGGGACTCCCATCCCCCTTCACAATCCCCCATGCGTATCGATACCTCTCTGCAAATTACGTTTGACAATTGCAAAAAGATCCGCCTGTTTTACGGGCGGATCTTTTTCGTCATCTGTTCGTCATCTAATCATTTGATTATCCCAAAACACGGCACTTGAGGGTCTGGCCGTCCACCGTGGCGGTGATGTATGCCGTACCGCTGCTCACACGCTTCACAAGGCCTTTTTCCACCGTGACGGCAGCAGAGTCGCTGCTCCAGTACACCGCGCTGTCGGTGCCGGAGATATACAGTCTGGTGGAGTCCCCGGTTCTAAGGGTCATGTCGTAAATGTTCTCGCCGTTTATCGTCGCCTTGGGCAGCTCCTTGCCGTTCCACTCGGCGCACATGATCAGCGTCTTGGTCGATGGCGTGGGATCGGGGCCGGGTTCATCCGGACCGGGCTCTACCGGGCCGGGCTCGTCGGGGCCGGGTTCCACAGGCTCGGTGCCGGATTCCTTCACAGTCACCTCACAGCGGGCGGAGGACTTCTCCTCCCTGTCAGTCACCGTGATCATGGCTCTGCCCTCACCAACGGCGGTAACGCTGCCGAGATCATCCACCGTGGCAACGGCCTCATCGCTGCTGCTCCACACATAGTCTTTGGCGCCGGAGGCGGTCAGGGCGTAGCTCTCGCCCACGGCCAGTTCCACCGATGCAGGCTCCAAAGTGAGTTCCACATCCACCACAGGGGGTTTTTCAGGCTCGGGATGGAGTTTTGCCTTGATCTGGTCGCCGAAAAACGCGAACACAAGCACCGCGGCCAGCAGAAGCAGCACAATGATCATGGCCGGACCGACAATTTTGGGGCCTCGACGCGTTTCGATCCGGCGCCCCGCCGCACGGCGACGCTTGACCGTTCCCTCGTAGGGACCGCTCTCGGCACAGAAGGGACAGGCCTTGTAGCTCTCAGAATACATCTCCCCGCAGATGGGACATTTTACCAGTTTCATATGGTCAATCCTCCAGAAAAACTGCCGCCTCAGCGGCAGACACATCGATTCGTTACCGTGTTTATCATACCTAAAATGCCCCGCTCCGTCAACTCTTATCGGCGTAAATTCATTCTTTTTTTACAAGATGCCTCTCCCGTCCCTTGCTTTTCCTGCTCCGGGTTTTTATAATAGAGGCATCAACAGGAAGGGATGCGTTTCATCTATGAATACCATGTTCATCGGCATCGCCGGCGGCACCGGCAGCGGCAAAACCACTCTGACAAAGCATCTGGCCGCCCATTTCGGCAGCGACGTCAGCGTCGTGCACCACGATAACTACTATAAGCGGCAGGACCGCCCCTTTGAGGAGCGGTGCAAGCAGAACTACGACCACCCCGACGCCTTTGACACGGAGCTGATGATCGAAGATCTGAAAAAACTGAAAGCCGGGCAGACCATCTACTGCCCCGTATATGACTACTCCATCCACAACCGCACGGACAAGACCGTAGAGGTCAAGCCCACCAAGGTGGTCATCGTGGAGGGGATCCTGATCTTCCAGAATAAGGAACTGCGGGATCTGCTGGACATCAAGATCTTCGTGGAGACCGACGCGGACGAGCGCATCCTGCGCCGCGCCCTGCGGGACGTGGAGGAGCGCGGCCGCTCCCTGGAGTCTGTGATCAACCAGTATCTCACCACCGTCAAGCCCATGCACGAGCAGTTCGTGGAGCCCACCCGGAAGTTTGCCGACATCATCGTGCTGGAGGGCGGCCACAACCTGGTGGCCCTGGACCTGATCATGCAGCGCATCGCCAACCATGTGGCGCAGAACTGACGCGCCGAAGCGCCGCCGTCCCTTTCTTGGCGCTCTCTGTCTGCTGCTGGCGGCCTATTTGCTGCTGCCCCTTGTCATCGGCGTTCTCCACATCGGCATGATCTGGCCCACGGCACTGCTCCTGCTGGCTGCATCGGTGTGCTTCTGGCCCCGGTGGCCAAATCGGCTGCCTCTCTGGCTGCAGCGCATTGCCGCCGGCATCATCGCTGTGGGGCTGTCCGTTGCGGTCATCGTGCTGGCGCTGATGATCCTGGCCGCCGCCCACCGGGCAGGTCCCTCCACCGATGTGCCCCGGACCGTCATTGTCCTGGGCTGCAAGGTGTGGCCGGACAACCGGCCCAGCCTCATGCTGCGGGACCGGATCAACGCCGCATATCAATATCTGGACGCCCACCCGGATGCTGTGTGCGTGGCCTCCGGCGGACAGGGTGACGACGAGCACATCACCGAGGCGCAGTGTATCCGGGACACGCTGGTTTCCATGGGCATCGATCCGGAGCGGATCTATCTGGAGGAGTCCTCCAGCTCCACCCGGCAGAATCTGGCCAATTCCGCCGCGCTGATCGCCGCCAACGGCCTGGATCCCTGCGTGGCGATCTCCACTGACAATTTCCACCAGTATCGCGCCCAGTATTTCGCACGCATGGAGGGGTTGGACCCGTTGTCCATCGGCAATCCGTCCTTCTGGGTAGTCAGCCCGGGCTACTGGGCCCGGGAGGTGGTGGGTGTCCTGGCCGCGTGGATCAGGGGTTATTAAAAGAAACGTAAAACGATCCGGAGGGGCGCTTCCCTTCCGGATCGTTTGTCATATTCTCATTCCTGCGGCGCGAAGGTGATCCGCTGTGCCTCGGCGTCCACGGCGGCATCCACCCCGAAGGGGATGATACACCGGGGCGCAGCGTGGCCCACGTTGAGATTGCATACGATGGGCAGCGCCGGATCGTCCACCGTCTCCGTCAGGATCTCCAGATACTCCCGCTCATACGTCCGGTCCATGGGCTTGCCCACCAGCACGCCGCTGACGGCGGCGAAGACGCCTGCCTCCCTCAGCTTCATCACAGCGCGGCAGAACTTCTCCGGCGTCATCTTTTCCTCGCTGGTCTCCAGCAGCAGGATCCTCCCCGCCCAGTCCTCCGGCGCGGGGAACAGGCCGTACTTCCGGCACAGCGCCGGCATGTCCCCATACCGTTCGCCGTCGAAGATATCGAACAGGGTGTCGATGCACCCGCCCAGAATCTTCCCCGAAAAGGTGGCCGGCCCCTGGAGCAGCCGGAAGCCCGTGTCGGGGTGGGCAGGACGCGCCTTCCCCACGGCGGACGGGCCGAAGTCGGTCCGCTCCTCATACCAGACGGGGCTTGGAGTGATCTCTGCAATGGTCCCGGTGGTAATCAGCTCCTCAAAATACCGCCGGGTGTAAGGCAGCATCTCCCGGTCCAGCTCGCACACATCCGGAATGAATGCCTGTCCATAGAAGGTGGGCAGACCCACCTTGTGGAGCATCAGATGGTTGATGGTGGTGTCGGAAAAGCCCAAAAACACCTTGTCTGTCACGGCCTTTGCCAGCCGGTCTCCGTCAAACAGATACGGCAGCAGCCGGTAGGTATCGTCCCCGCCGATGGCGGTGACAATCATGTCCGTTTCCGGGTCGGCAAAGGCCTCCAGCAGATCCGCCGCCCTGTCCTCCGGGTGGTTTTTCACGTAGTCCAGCCCCATGAGGGCGTGGCGGGCGAACTTGACCCGCAGGCCATATGCCTCCAGCCGCCGGAGGCCGATCTCCAGCTCGTGGCGGGCAAAATCCTCGCCCAGCATGCCGCTGGACAGACTCACGACGGTCACGGTTTTGATCACGGCAAACGCCTCCCCTCTCAGAATCTCAGCACAACGCCCACAACGGCGCTGGCAAGGATGAACACGATAGGATGCAGTTCCCTGGTGGGCTTGACCCAACGGGTCAGCACCAGAACCACTGCCGCCAAGGCGATGGCGGGCCAGTTGAAAAATTCCAGCCCGAAAGGCTGCTCCGTGCGCACCAGCGTCAACAGCACCACGCCGATGCCAGCCGCAGCCACCATGGCGGTGGAGGCGGGGCGCAGGCCGTAGAAGGCCGAATTGACGTATTTGTTGTTGCGAAATGCCCGCAGAAACGCCGCTACGATCAGAATAATGACGACACTGGGCGTGATAAGCCCCAGTGTGGCGATCACCGCGCCGGGAATCCCCGCTGTGGTAAAGCCCACGTAAGTGGCCATATTGACGCCGATAGGGCCAGGGGTGGACTCGCTGACCGCCAGCATATCCGCCAGCTGGGCCCGGGTAAACCAGCCGGTGCGGTCGGCCATATCGTTGAGAAAGGGCAACGTGGCAAGTCCCCCGCCCACGGCAAAGAGCCCCGTCTTGAGGAACTCAAAGAACAGCTGCAGGTAGATCATGTTCGGCCACCTCCCAGCGTCTGGATGAGAATACCGGCCAGAGCAGCCAGCAGCACGAACACAATGGGCGACAGGGGCGTAAACAGCGTCAGCGCCAACACGGCGGCGAAGATGACGCCGCCCCACACGTCGTGGACAGCGCTCTTCCACAGCTTCACCACGGCGTTGAAGATCAGCACGCACACGCAGACGCGGATGCCCGCGAAGGCGTGCTGCACCCACTCAAGATGGGAGAAATTGGTGATGAGTCCCGCCAGAGCGGTGATAATGACCAGGCTGGGAAACACCATGCCCAGCGTAGCCACCACGCCGCCCAAAACGCCCTTTTGTTTTTGGCCAATAAATGTGGCGGTGTTCACGGCGATGATGCCGGGAGTACACTGGCCGATGGCAAAGTAATCCGTCAGTTCCTCGTCGGTGGCCCAGCCCCTGTTTTCCACCACCTCACGCTGCAATATGGGCAGCATAGCCATGCCGCCGCCAAAGGTCATGACCCCCACCTTGGCAAAGGTCAAAAACAGTTGCAAAAGTTCTCCCATTTTTCTCTCTCCTTATACACATTATACGTATCCGTACAGGCCCCGCACCGACACCTCGCCGGCGCGCAGGACCTCCTCGGTGCCGTCATCCCGGCGGATCACCAGGCCGTACTGGTCATCTATCGCTGAGGCCTCAGCCTCTTTCCGCTCTCCGTTCCGAATGATCTGCACCCTGCGGCCTACGGTCAGACAGTGAGCGCGGTATTCCGCCAGCCACCGGACGGGGTCATTCAGCACCTGGGTGCGCAGCACGTCCAGCTCCTCCATCAGCGCCGCAGCCAGCGCCGCACGCCTGACCCGGCGAGACAGGATCATATCCAGTGAGACGGCCATGTCCGCCAGCTTCGGGGAAAAGTCCTCCGCCCGTTGGCGGCAATTGAGTCCCATCCCCACGATCACGTACTCCACGTGTCCGGTCTCCCCCTCCAGAGACAGCTCCGTCAGGATACCGCCCAGCTTGCGGCCGTTCATGACCAGGTCGTTGGGCCACTTGATGGCAGGGCTGACGCCGCCCGTGCGCTCCACCGCCCGGCACACCGCCACGGCGCTCAAGGCCGTCAGCGGCAGCAGCGATTCCGGCGAACACGACGGACGCCACAGGATGGAGAGATACAACCCCATGCCCCGGGGTGAGGAAAAACTGCGGCCGAGGCGTCCCTTGCCCGCCGTCTGGCAGTCAGCCATGACCACGGTGCCGTCCGGCGCGCCGTCTGACGCCAGGCGTTTGCATTCGGTGTTGGTGGAGTCCACCTCCTGCAGCACCTTCCAGTTGTTGCGCGGCGCGGTCAGGCAGGCGGCGACCTCCCGCTGATCCAGCCGGTCGCCCTCGTCGGTAAGGCGGTAGCCGCAGCCGCTGCGGGCCTCAATGCCGTACCCCTGGCGGCGCAGGCCCTCCACGGCCTTCCACACCGCCGCCCGGCTGATGCCCAGTATGCGGCTCAGCTCCTGACCGGAGAGATATTCCCCCGGACGATCCGCCAGCGCATGATAGACCCGATCCCTGCTCACAGCTCCCCCGCCTTTCCGTTTCTGTTCTTTTACTGTACCACAGGGTGAGGGAATTGTAAACGGGATTCCCCATCCACGGTTGACAATTTGCCGGTCCCGGTATATGGTAAACCTATCTTTTGCACAGAGGTTTACCACTATGAAGATCCGCCCGCTGGTTTTTACCGCTCTCTTTGCCGCCCTCACTGCCCTTGGCGCTTTTTTGCAGATCCCCGTGAAGCCGGTGGCCGTCACGCTGCAGTTTCTGTTCACCGCCATGGCCGGGATTCTGCTGGGGAGGCGCTATGGCGCGCTGAGCCAGCTTGTCTACGTGGCGCTGGGGCTGGTGGGCCTGCCGATCTTCACCAGCGGCGGTGGTCCGGGCTACGTGTTCCAGCCCAGCTTCGGCTTTCTGCTTGGTCTGATCCCCTGCGCCTGGGTCATCGGGTATCTCAGCCGGAAACGGGACGGCGCGCTCTGGCTGGCAGCGTCATGCTTCGGGGGTCTGGCGGTGCTGTATCTGGTGGGGATTCCTTACATGGTGGTGATCCTCAACGCGTATCTGGGCAAGAGCATGGATCTCAAGGCCATTCTGATGGCGGGCATGGTTCCCTTCCTGCCCGGCGATGCCCTGAAGATTGCCGTGGCATCGGCTGTGTGCCCCGTTCTGCAGCGGCGTTTGTGCAGTTTTGACGAATTCCGGCGATGAATTTTGGCAGCCTGTCGGGAGAGAAACATATTGCAATTTGCCCTCACGGATTTTATAATAATCAGGAAAAATTGAGGAGGTGAGAGTCATGGCGCTGCGATATTTCCCCCAGAACGTCGCCGCTCTCTTTATCTCCTCTTTTATCTGTGTTTTTTCTCTATAACCGGTATCATTACCGGTTCTTTTTTTTGCGCGCACCGTTTTGTCGTCAGCAAATAACATTAATAAATAGAAAGAGAGGATTTCACACATGAAACTTGCGTACGGCATCAAAGACAAGCCCAAATTCGGACAGACGCTTCTGTTCGCGCTGCAGCAGGTGCTGGCGATTCTGGCCGCCACCATCGCCGTTCCCTCCATCGTCGGCAACGGCATGAGTCAGTCAGCCGCCCTTCTGGGCGCCGGCGTCGGAACCATCGTCTATCTGCTCTTCACCAAATTCCGCAGCCCCGTGTTTCTGGGCTCCTCCTTCGCGTTCCTGCCCTCCATGTTTGCCGCTTTTGCCGGCGCCGCTTCCGCTTCCGCCGGCTTCTTCGGTCTGATCCTGGGCGCTTTCTTCGCCGGCCTCGTCTACGTGGTCATTGCCATCATCGTCAAGCTGGTGGGCGTCAAGTGGATCGACAAGCTCATGCCCGCCGTTGTGATCGGCCCCACCGTCTCCATCATCGGCCTGTCTCTGGCCGGCAACGCCATCGGCGATCTGACCAAGGGTAAGGTTCTGGTGGATCTGGTCGAACCCGCCATCGAAAACGGCGAAATTGTTGAAAAGGTCTCTCAGGTATCCGCCGCCAATCCCTACATCGCCCTGATCTGTGGCCTCGTAACCCTTTTTACCGTCGTGATCTGCTCTGTATACGGCAAGAAGATGATGAAGCTCATTCCTTTCATCATCGGCATCCTGGCCGGTTACGCTGCTGCCGCGATTTTCACGGTCATCGGCATCAAGAACAATGACCTCTCCCTGCAGATCATCGACTTCAGCGTGTTCAAGAATATGGGTCTGCTCTCCGTTCCCGATTTCACCTTTATGGAAGCCCTTAAGGGCGTGCACGAAGTGGACGGTCCCTTTATTGCGACCATCGCCGTGGCCTACGTCCCGGTTGCCATGGTTGTGTTCGCCGAGCATCTGGCCGACCACAAGAACCTCTCCACTATCGTCGATTCCGACCTTCTGACGGATCCCGGCCTCCACAGAACTCTGCTGGGTGACGGCATCGGCTCCTTCGCCGGCGCCCTCTTCGGCGGATGCCCCAACACCACCTACGGCGAGTCCATCGGCTGCGTGGCCATCACCGGCAACGCCTCCACCATCACGATCCTCGCCACTGCTATCATGAGCATCGTGATCTCCTTCTTCGGTCCCTTCGTGACCTTCCTGTCCTCCATCCCCAACTGCGTGATGGGCGGCGTGTGCATTACGCTCTACGGCTTTATCGCGGTCAGCGGACTGAAGATGGTCCAGAAGGTGGATCTGAACGAGAACCGCAACCTGTTCGTCGTGTCCATCATCCTGATCTGCGGTATCGGCGGTCTGGCCCTCACCTTCGGCAAGATCACCATCACCGCCATCGCCGTTGCTCTGATCCTGGGCATCATTGCCAACGTAATTCTGGGCGGCAGCAAGGAGAAGGTAAACCAGTAACTCCTCCCAAAAAAGTTGGGTACGCCCCCGTGAATGCACGGGGGCGTACCTTTTTGCACTTTTTTATTCTATTTCTTTGATCTCACTCTCGCCGTACACCGGGATCCCGTTTTGCCGCAGCAGCTCCGCTGTCACGCCCCAGCCAACCGTCAGGGTGCCGGTGAAGGTGCCGTCGTAGATGCGCTCCTTGCCGCAGGAGGGGCTGCGCTCCTTCAGCACGGCGACATCGCAGCCCAGCAATCGGCACAGGCGAAGCGCTTCCTCCGAACCGCGTTGGTACTGCTCCGTCACGTCGGTGCCGTCCGCCGTTACCACCCGCTCGCCCTGCCGCTCCGAGGGCATACGGGGCGTGGGCAGACCGCCCAGCTGCTCCGGGCACACCGGCACCAGCTCGTGGCGTTTTGCAAGCTCCACCACCTCCGGATGAGGCTTGCTGCGTCCGTCATAACGGCAGCTGGCGCCCAGAAGGCATGCGCTGATGAGAATTCTCACGCTCCCACCTCCAGCTCTTCGCCGTTGAGAACGGCCTGGCGCAGCTTCTCCCCCTCATAGCGCAGCTTCAGCGAGAAGAAGGGCACGTCCTGATCCAGCAAACGCAGGAAAATGCGGTCTCCCTCCCACTGGGGCAGGGCCAGCAGCTCCGCCTTGCCGATCCACTCCAGCACGCCCTCATCGCACTCATGGATGGCGCCGGTATAGCCGGAAGCGGTGAACAGGTGCATATACTCCGTCTCCCACCGGTCGCTGACAAAGGTAACAAGCCCCCGGTAGCGGTAGTCGGTGAGGGTCAGGCCCGTCTCCTCCCGGGTTTCCCGCAGCACACACTCCTCCGGGCTCTCCCCGTCCTCGAACTTGCCGCCGATGCCGATCCACTTGTCGTGATTGGCGTCGTTTTTCTTTTTCACCCGGTGGAGCATCAGATATTCCCCCCGGTCATTCTCGATGTAGCAAAGCGTGGATTGGATCATGGTCCCGCCCCCTTTGTTTTTATTATACCCGTTGAGTCTGCCGCCGTAAAGTCCCTTTGCCTTTCCGCGCAAAAGGTGATATACTGAGAAAAAAGGGGGCTTGCATATGGAAGAGATCAAACCGGGCCGTTACCGCCACTTCAAGGGCAACGAATACCGCGTCATCGGCACCGCACGCCACAGCGAAACCATGGAGGAAATGGTGGTGTATCAGGCGCTGTACGATGAGCGCGGACTGTGGGTGCGCCCCGCCAGAATGTGGAACGAGACGGTAGAGCGGGACGGTTACTGCGGCCCACGGTTCGTCTATATCGGCGAGTGACCATGGACTACACTGTGATCCGCTCCACCCGCCGCACCATGGCCCTGGAGATCACCCGGGACGCCCAGGTGGTGGTGCGCGCGCCCCACAGGGCAGCGAATTCTGAAATAGAGCGGTTTGTGACCGCTCATCAAGGCTGGATCGAAGCTCATCTGGCAAAACGGCAGGCGTACCTGGAGGCCCATCCGCCGCTGACCGAGGTGGAGATTGAGACGCTGCGGTCGAAAGCAAAGGCGTATCTGCCGGGTCGCGTGTCCTATTGGGCGCAGCGTATGGGCGTGAAACCCACCGGCATACACATCACCTCTGCCCGGACCCGGTTCGGCAGCTGCTCCGGGAAAAACAGCATCTCTTTCTCCCTCTATCTCATGCAGTTTCCCGCAGAAGCCATCGACTATGTGGTGGTCCATGAGCTGGCCCACATCCGCCACAAAAACCACAGTCCGGCCTTCTATGCCGAGGTGGCAAAATATCTTCCCGATTATAAACGGCGGCAGGCCATGCTGCGGCCATGAGGCAATAAAAACAGACCGTCCTGACGGACGGTCTGTTTTTCTTTTGCTCTTTTACGCGGCGTGGGTCTCGTTGTAGGCCGTGCGCACGGCGATGGCTAGCTGATCGGCGCAGGAGGTGGGCCGGGGGCCGCAGGTGTTGCCCCGCAGATAACTCTCGATCTTGTCCACCGTCCAGCCGTTCACCAGCTTGGCAATGGCCTTCAGATTGCCGTTGCAGCCACCAATAAACTGGATGTTGGTGATCACGTCGTCCTCGATGTGGAACTTGATCTGCGATGAGCAGGTCATCTGGGTGTTGTAGGTGTAATCCATGGTGTTTCTCCTTTTCTCTATAGGGCTATTCCTCGATATGCTCCTTGCCCATGGCGATGATGGTCTTCACGTGGTCATCCGCCAGCGCATAGATCATCTGCTTGCCCTCCCGGCGGGAGCCAATGAGGCGGGCATTTTTCAGCAGCTTCAGCTGGTGGGAGACGGCGGACTGGTTCATCTCCAGGTCGGCGCAGATCTCCGTCACGTTCTTCTCGCCGCTAAACAGGTCGTACAGGATCTTAATGCGGGTGGAGTCGCCAAACACCTTGAACAGCTCCGCCAGGTCGCTCAGCTCGTTCTCCGACACGTTGGCGATCTGATGCTCCGGTCCGTTGGTCATGTGCAGCGCCTCCCCTCAAATTTGACCTCTATTCCTATAGATTACCGTTTTTGGCCCGTTTGTCAAGGGTAAAAATCAGCCCCGGGCGCAGTCGCCGGGCTTGCCCCGCAGCATCTCCAGACCGTGCTCCAGAGTGGGGAGCACCGCCTCCAGGTTCTCTTTGGCGCCCTTTGGGCTGCCGGGGAGGTTGATAATGAGGCTCCGATCCCGGATCCCGGCGGCGGCACGGGACAGCATGGCACGGGGTGTAATGGCCATGGACGCAGCGCGCATGGCCTCCGGGATGCCCGGCGCCAGCCGCTGGCACACGGCCACGGTGGCCTCCGGCGTCACGTCACGGGGCGAAAAACCGGTGCCGCCGGTGGTTACGATCAATGCCACGTCCGCGTCGGCGGCGGCGATCAGCGCCGCCATGATCTCCTCCTGTTCATCGGGTACGATGACGATACGGTCCACGTCGTATCCGGCATCGATCAAAACCCGGCGCACCAGCGGACCGCCTCCGTCGGGGCGCTCTCCCCGAAAGCTGCGGTCGCTGACGGTAATCACTCTGGCTGTAAACATACGCATCCTCCTCACTTGCCAAAGGGGCAGACGGGGTAGTGGCACTCGCCGCAGCCCAGACACATACCGCCCTCGCCCATGTCGATGAAGTCGTCCCGGGTCATCTCCACCCCGGCGGCGATCCGAGGCAGGGCAAGGTCGAAGATGGTGGCTTTGGCGTACATGACGCAGCCGGGCAAGCCCATAACGGGCATGCCGTCGGGGAAATAGCCCAGCAGGAACATGGCGCCGGGCAGCACCGGGGCGCCGTAGGTGACGATCCTGGCGCCGCTTGCCTTGATGGCGCCGGGGGTGTTGTCGTCCGGGTCCACGCTCATGCCGCCGGTGCAGAGGATGAAGTCCACATCCTTCTGCCGCATCTCCCCAATGGCGCGGCGGATGTTCTCCAGCCCGTCATCCACGGTGACGTGCTCCGTCATCCCGATGCCGTAGGTCTTCAGCTTCTTCACCACGGCGGGGGTGAAAGCGTCCGTGATGCGGCCGTGGAATACCTCGCTGCCGGTGGTGATGACGCCGGCTTTTTTCAGTTTATAGGGCAGCAGCTCCAGGATGGGACGACCGCCCACCGCCTTTTCGGCGGCAATCAGCTTGCTCTCATCGATCACCAGCGGGATGCAGCGGGTGCCGCACAGCTTGTCGCCGGGGCGAACAGGGGTGTTGCCGTGGCGGGTGGCGATCATCAGCTCGTCGATGGCGTTCACCGCACGGAGCCGCCTGCTGTCCACGCGGAATAACCCGGCGATCTCCGCCTTCAGCTCGATCTTGCCCTCCTTGACGGGGGTGGCGGACATGTGTTCATTCCGGCACAGGGCAGCCAGACGCTCCGCCGCCTCGTTCTCGTGGAGCATACCCGCCGTTTTTTCCCAGACGTAGAGGTTTTCCTTGCCCATGGCCAGCAGCACCGGAATATCCTCCTCGGTGACAATGTGGCCCTTGCGGAACCGGGCGTCCTTATATTGGCCGGGAATGATCTGGGTCATGTCGTGGCACAGCACGTGGCCCACGGCGTCCCGGGTGCGGATCAGCTTCATTGCGCTCCCCCCTCTATGGTGATCCTGTCGCCGCTCCGGATGCGGCCCTCCTCCACTACCACGGCAAAGATGCCCTCGGTGGGCATGACGCATTTGCCGGTGATCCTCTTGATCTCGCAGTCACTGTGGCACTCCTTGCCGATCTGAGTCACCTCGAGAAGCGCCTCCCCCACCCGCAGCCGGGTGCCGATGGGCAGCGTCTTCAGCTCAATACCACGGGTCAGAATGTTCTCAGCAAAGGCGCCGGAGGCCAGCGTGAGACCCATGGCGCGCATGGTATCCACACTCTCGTCGGCCAGCAGGCTGATCTGCCGGTGCCAGTCTCCGGCGTGAGCGTCGCCCACGATGCCGTGGTGACATTTCACATCGATATAGGGAACCGGGTGCTTCACCGTCCCCTTTTTCTCGCTGATGCAGACGGCGATTACATCTGCCATGTCAGGTCCTCCCTTCGGAACGTGCCGCTCTTGCCGCCGGTCTTCTCCAGCAGGCGCACGTCGGTGATCTCCATGTCCTTTTGCAGTGCCTTGCACATATCGTAAATGGTCAAAGCGGCGGCAGAGGCGGCGGTCATGGCCTCCATCTCCACCCCAGTCTCCCCCTTGCATCTGGCAGTGGCCAAAATATCCACCCGGTCCTTGCCAATGGAGAAACGGATATCCACTCCGGTCAAGGCCACCGGGTGGCACATGGGGATCCACTCCCCGGTGCGCTTGGCGGCCATGATGCCCGCCACCTGGGCCACCGCCAGCACGTCGCCCTTGGCGACGCCGCCGGTTCGGATGGCTTCCACCGTGGCAGGGGCCATTTTCACCGCCGCCATGGCGGTGGCGGTGCGGACGGTGGCAGTTTTCTCCGTCACGTCCACCATCCGGGCACGGCCCTGTTCATTGAAATGGGTAAAATCCATGGGGTCAACCTCCGATCTCATTCATGTTGCGGCGGCTGTCGCTGCTCCGCTGCCCCAGGTGGTGGCTCTCCGGCTTGATGGACGCCGCCTCCCGGATGGCACGCTCCAGCGCCCCACCGCTAAGGCCCCTTAGGGGAATCTCCATGTCGGAGTGGAGGCAGGGCTTCAGCCTGCCGTCCGCCGTGACGCGGATGCGGTTGCACCGTTCGCAGAAGCAGTGGCTCATGGGGCGGATCAGGCCCACGGTCCCCGCCCAGCCGGGGACGCGGTACAGTTCCGCCACGCCGTCGGTGCCCATCGGTTCCAGCTCCGGCATCGCTTTCAGCACCGCGTCGGCGCTGATGAACCGCTCCCGGGGCCAGTCGGCACAGACTCCCAGAGGCATCAGCTCAATGAAGCGCAGGCTGATGTCCCGGTCTCGGGTCAGCTCCGCCAGCGTGCGGATCTCGATGTCGTTCACGCCGCCGATCAGCACGGTGTTGATCTTGGTATGGGTAAATCCCGCCGCCTCAGCGGCAGCCAGACCATCCAGTGTCTGGCGCAGATCACCTCGGCGTGTGATGGCGCGGAAGGTGTCCTCGTTCAGGGTATCCAGGCTGATGTTCAGCCGGTCCACCCCTGCCGCCTTCAGCGATGCCGCCATCTGCGGCAGAGCGGCGCCGTTGGTGGTCAGTGTCAGCTCTTCCAGCCCCTCCAGATCCCGCAGCATGCGGCAGAGATCCAGAATTCCGCGCCTCACCAGGGGCTCGCCGCCGGTGAGCCGGATCTTCTCCACGCCGCACTCCACGGCGGCACGGCCGATTTCAGCCAACTCCTCGATAGACAGGATCTCCCGGTGGCTGCGCTTGCAGACGCCGTCGGGACCCATGCAGTAGATGCAGCGGTAATTGCAGAGATCCGTCACCGACAGGCGCAGATAGTCGATTTTTCTCCCCGTCAGGTCGTACATCCCGCACCTCCCGTCAGCACCATCACCTGCTCCGGCAAAACGTGGACCGTCAGCTTTTCAGGCTGGCCCAGTCTCGCCCACGCCTCCTTGTCCAGCTCCAGACGCAGCAGTCCGTCCCCCGGTGTGGTGAGCATGACGATGGTGGAAAAAACGTCCTCAATGACCCGGGAGACGGCGCAGGGGATGTTATTCTCCGCTCCCGGTCCCGGCACGATGTGGTGGGCACGGACGCCCACCGCCGTGATCCCCGGCCCTACCTCCGCCGCTGTGCGGAGCGTGACGCCCCAGTCGGTGCATCGGACGGTATGCTCATCCAGCCGCCGGGCGCGGGAGTAGTTCTTGCAGCCGGAGAGCAGCGCGGCGCTGACGGTGCCGGGTGACGCCATCAGCTGGCGCACCGGGACCGTAGGCTCCGAGCGTCCGTCCGTCAGCACGCACACAGTGTCGCACAGGCGGCACACCTCGTCCCGGTCATGGCTGACGAACACCACGTCGCCGCCAAAAGCGGCCAGCGTGTCCATCAGCTCCAGCTCCAGCTGCCATTTGAGATAGCTGTCCAGCGCGGCGAAGGGCTCGTCCAGCAAAAGCAGCTCCGGCTGTCCGGCAAAAATGCGGCCCAGTGCCAGGCGCTGCTGCTGTCCGCCGGAGAGCTGCGCCGGATACCGGTTCTCCAGCCCCTCCAGGTGGAACTGCCTCACGATCCGCGCCACCGTCTCCTGCCGCTCCGCCTTCGACAGGTGGCGGGCACCGGCGGCGATGTTCTGCGCAGCCGTCATATGGGGGAACAGGGCGTACTGCTGGAAGAGGTATCCCACCCGCCGCTGCTGAGGCGCCAGGTCGATGTGTTTTTTACTGTCAAACAGCACCCGGCCGTTGAGCTCGATGCGGCCGCTGTCCGGGCGGATGATTCCCGCAACGCATTGGAGCGTCATGCTCTTTCCGCAGCCGGAAGCCCCCAGCAGGGCCAACGTCTCCCCCCTCGTCTCAAAGGAGACGTCCAGCTGAAATTCACCCGGTTTTTTCTTTATGTCAACTAACAGCATGACCTCACCTCCCGCGCCTGCGCTCCAGCAGATTTACCGCCAGCAGCACCACAGCGGAGATGGCGATATTCACCGCCACCCAGCGCATGGCCAGGGCATCGTCGCCGATGCGCCAGAGCTGGTAGACCTCCGTTGCCACGGTGGCGGTGCGGCCCGGGGTATAGCCCGCCACCATGCTGGTGGCGCCGTACTCGCCGATGGCGCGGGCAAAGGACAGCACCGCCCCGGCGAGGATCCCCTGGCGGCAGCATGGCATGCGGATCCGCCAGAAAATGTAGGTGTTGCTGAGGCCCAGAGTCCTGCCCGCCTGGACCAGCGTCTCGTCGAAGCTCTCAAAGGCGCCCCGGGCGGTGCGGTACATCAGTGGGAACACCACCACCGTCACGGCGAACACCGCCGACCACCACTGCATGGTGAGCCGCGTGCCGAATACCTCCAGCACCCAGGCGCCGATGGGCCGCCGCGGACCCAGCAGGCACAGCAGCAGATACCCCACCACCGTTGGCGGCAGCACCAGAGGCAGCGTCAGCACCACGTCCAGCACGCCCTTGATCAGGCGGGGCAGTTTTGCGATATAGTACGCGGCGGCGATCCCGGCGAAGAATACGATCACCGCCGAAATCACCGCGATGCGCAGGGAGTTGAGTAACGGAAACCAGTCCATAGGTCCTCCCTCCGTCAAGGATTATGTTAACCGAATGGCGTGAAGCCCACTTTTTCGAAGATAGCAGAGGCCTCCGCTTCCGTCAGATAGAACAGGAAATCCTGGGCCTCCTCTGGGTGTTGGGCATTGCTGAGCACGGCGATGGGGTAGATCACCGCGCCGCACATGTCATCCGTGGCGGTATCCACCGGGGTGAGTCCGGCGGAATAGGCGTCGGTGGCGTAGATGATGCCGCAGTCGGCGGTCCCCTCCAGCACGGCAGTGGTGACCTCCTTGACGTTGGAGCCGTAGGTCAGGCAGGTGACCATGGCATCCTCGTCCAAGCCAAAGTAGGCAAAAATCTTCTGGGTGTACTGACCCACCGGCACATCGGCATTGCCCAAGGCCAGCAGCACGTTCCCCGCCTTCAGCACATGTGCCAGGTCGTCAAAGTTGTTGACCTCGGCGGGATTACCTTCCGCCACGCACAGAACCACCCGGTTCTCCAGCAGCTTGATCCGCGTGTCCACATCCACCATGCCCAACTCCTGCAGCTGATCCATCTGCTTTGGCGCGGCGGAGATAAACAGGTCGCAGGGAGCACCCTCCTCGATTTGTGTTTTCAACGTGCCGGAGGAATCAAAGGTGAACACCAGGTCGATGTCGCTGTGGGCGGCCTCATACTTTTTCTCGATCTCCGTCAGTGTCTCCGTCATGGAGGCGGCGGCAAACACGTTCACCTGGGTCTTTGCCTTTCCGCCGCAGGCGGCCAGGGTAAAAAGCATGGCAAGGGTCAGAATCAGAGTCACGGTTTTTTTCACGGGGATCCCTCCTTTTTTGTTTTATTTTATCGGATTGCCTCCTTAAATTCAACAGGATTGTTCGGTATTACAGAATTATGAATCAGCAATACGGAATTCTCTTGTTTTCATTGCCGAATTGTGCTATTCTCAGAAAAAAGGAGGTGCTGATCCGATGGCTGCCGAACTGCGTACCGTCCACTCGGTGGACAAGGCCATGGAGCTGCTGGAGCAGCTGCTGCGCAACCGTCTTCCCATGACGCTGCAGGAGCTGTCCGCCGCCACAGGCTATCCCAAGAGCACGGTCCACGCCCTGCTGGCCACCCTGCGCCGCCACGAGATGGTGCGTCAGAACGACGACGGCCGCTACGATCTGGGCATCCGTCTCTTTGAGTGTGGCTGCGCCGTGGCGGAGCGGTGGGACGCCGCCCGTCTGGCACGGCCCTATCTGGAGCGGCTGGCGGCCCAGACCGGAGCCAGCGCCTTTGTCTCCCTGCTGGAGGGCGATCACGCCATCTCTCTGGACCAGTGCGCCGGAGGCGGCGGACTGCAGGTGATCCCCGAGGTGGGCAGCCGGCTCCCCCTCCACGCCACGGCCCAGGGCAAGCTGTTTCTCAGCCGACTGTCGGAGAGCGACGCCCTGCAGCGCCTGGGGCGAACCGGTATGACCGCCTATACGCCTCACACCATTACCGACACGGGAAAGCTGCTCCACGCCCTGGAGCTGGTGCGCCGGGATGGTTACGCCGTGGAGAACGGCGAGTATAAGATCGGCCTGCGGGCCGCGGCGGCCCCGGTATTTGACCAATCCGGCAAGGTTCGATATGCCCTGGGCGTGGTGGGTCTGTTCCGCCGGGTAGAGAGCGAGGAATTCCAATACGCCGTGGAGCAGACGGTGCTTCTGGCCCGCCAGCTTTCCCACGCGCTGGGCGCTGATGTGTGAGAAAGGATGTTTTGTTATGTTAACTGAGGAGTTCGTCCGCATTGCGGATGCTTTATCTCACGGACAGGCGGCGGATCTGTCCCGTCAGGTGGAGGGCGAGACCTATGTGCGGCGCTTCGAGCCGGAGGAGCGGCTGATCCTGCTGGGCGGCGGTCACATCGCCCAGCCCCTTTGCGCCATGGGCAGGCTGCTGGATTTTGCCGTCACGGTGGTGGATGACCGGCCGGAATATGCCAACTGCCAGCGCTTCCCCGACGCCGCGCAGGTGATCTGCGACGGGTTTGTCCACGCCATCGGCGCGCTGGAGCTCCGCCCCACCGACTACGTGTGCGTCATCACCCGGGGGCACCGGTGGGACCGGGAGTGCCTGCGGACCATACTCAGCGGGCAACAGCCCTCTTATCTGGGGCTCATCAGCTCCCGGCAGCGAGCGGCAGCGCTTTTGATGCAGCTGATGGAGGAGGGATTTGCCGAGGACGCCGTCCGCGCCATCCACGCCCCCATCGGCCTGAAGATTGGGGCCATCACCCCGGCAGAGATCGCCACGTCCATCTGCGCCCAGCTGGTAGAGCACCGCCGCAGCCTGCCCACCCGGGAGAAGGTGGCAGGCCTGCTGACCCAGTCCAACACCGATCCCGCCTTCCTTCGGTTTATGACGGAGGACAAGGGCCCCAAGGCCCTGCTGCTGGTGCTCTCGGCCACCGGCTCTACCCCGGTGAAGTCCGGCGCCGTCATGGCCGTGGACCCCTCCGGCAAGGGGTACGGCACCATCGGCGGCGGCAGCGGCGAGGCGGAGGCCATGCGGCAGGCCCGCGGCCTCATTGGCACCGGGCAAGGCCGGGTCATCACGGTGGATATGGACGGCGACCCCTCCGGGGAGGACGATCTGGTCTGCGGCGGCACCATGGAGGTGCTGCTGGAGGACGTCCAATAATTACCGCAAAAAAGAGGGACGGGCATCGGGGCGTACTCCGTAAAGAAGCTGTTTTGAGGCGGCAATCACCGGCTCAAAAGGACATGAAACCGGCGTGACCGCTGCGGTCACGCCGGTTTTTTCTGATTAGTTTGGATTTTGGGGTGCAAAATCCGATGCTCGTTATGAGTGTGGACAAGGGAGTTCTTGTGCAAACCTAAAGACAGAAACATCCCTACAAATAGGAATTTGTCATTCTAATTCAATCCAATATCGTTCAAGATTAACGTTTTCTCCGGGCACATATATAGTACTTTCATATTTGCCGCCATTTGCAAGAATTGTTCTCCTGCTTCCCTCATTCTTCTCAAGACAGTTAATCAAGACCTTGCTCATGCCTAATGAGAGTTGGAAAGCTTATACACATCGCATCCATCACGCTTGCCGGAGAATACGAAGCCATGCTTCTTTGCAATATGCTTTGTGACTGCTTGCCTCGGATCACATTCAATGATTGAGCCTTTGCCAAGTTTTTGAGATTTATCAATGAGCATCTTTGTAAGCAGGCTCGCATATCCTTGTCCCCAAACCTCTCGTTTGAGAATCCATCCGATTTCCATATTGTCTTCGTCGTAATCGTGGAAGATCACATAGCCAATAAAGGAGCTGCTGTCCTCAACAGCATAGACCAAAGGATTTTCAGAGAGTCCAGCGTCCATGAGGAATTGCGCTGTTTGTTCCTTTGAAAAAGGCGGCTCAATATACCGCATGACTTCACTGTCTGAGAGAAGTGCGCACAAATCGTCCAGATCAGCAAAGGTCATTTTCCGTATCAGTAGTTCACGTGAGGTCATTTCAATCTCCTTAAGCTGTCCATTTCATCCTCCACAAATTCCGGTTTGTCGAACTGATTTTACCACCCCTATTCGGTATGGTCAATTACGTTACTCTCAAAAGCATGAAAGAGGCACTTCCTTACGAAGTGCCTCTTTCTGCCCGTCCCTCTTTTTTGTCATTTATTCCCGCCCCAGCAGGTAAAGCAGGGCGTTGCAGATGGCGGCGGCCACGTTGCTGCCGCCCTTGCGGCCCCGTGCCACGATGTAGGGCACGTCAGCCGTCATGATCAGTTCCTTGGACTGCACCACATTTACGAAGCCTACCGGCACGCCGATGATCAGCTCCGGCCGGAGCTTGCCCGCCTCGATCAGCTCATAGAGCCGGATCAGGGCGGTGGGGGCATTGCCAATGGCGAAAATCAGCGGGCGGTCCAGCGCGGCGGCCTTATCCATGGAGGCCACAGCCCGGGTGGTGCCGTTGGCCTTGGCCATGGCTGCCACATCCTCGTCGGCCATGAAGCAGAAGACCTCCCCGCCGTGGCGGGCAAGAGCCTTCTTGTTGATGCCCGCCTTGCCCATGTTGGTGTCTGTGACGATGCAGGCGCCTCTCCGAATGGCGTCCAGTGCCTTATTCACCACGTTCGGGGAAAAGCACAGGCTGTCGGCGTACTCAAAATCCGCCGAGGTATGGATGACCCGCTTGATAATGGGGGCCAGCTCCGGGTCCAGCGGGTGGGGCAGCTCCGACTCGATGATCTCAAAGCTGCGACGCTCGATCTCCATGGGGGTGACCTGTTCCAGTTCAATGTTCATTCCGTGATGCCCTCCTCCAGTATGCGGTAGATGGCCGCCATGTCCATGTTCTTGCGTACGGCATCAGCCAGCAGATCGTACTGCTGCTCCTTGTAGGCGGCGTAATCAAAGGTGGTCAGCTCGCTCTCATCCATGCCCTTGCGGCGGCACAGCATGGTCAGCACCGCCCGGCGGCAGGACTCCGTGTCGTAGAAGCCGTGGAGGTAGCTGCCGAAGACATGACCGCTGACGCAGCCGTCAAAGGCGCCGCTGTCCAGCTTCACCAGAGGCTGCGCCCCCTCCAGGAGGGTGGTCTCGCCCATGTGGATCTCGTAACCCTCCAGCTCCGCGCCGGTGAGCGCACCGCCAATGACGGTGCCCCGGACGCGGGTGCGGTGCTTCTCGGCGGCGAAATCCGTGACCATAGGCAGCAGGCCCATGCCGTCCACACTGCCGCCGCCCTCGGCGCCGCAGCTGTCGGTGATGGTCCTGCCCAGCATCTGATAGCCGCCGCAGATGCCGCACACCGGCGTCCCGGCGGCGGAAAGCTTCTTAATGGCCGCCTCCAGGCCGCATTGACGGAGCCACAGGAGATCGGCAATGGTGCTCTTGGTGCCGGGCAGGATCACCAGATCGGGGTTGCCCAGCTGACGGGGCGAAGCGACATACCGCACGCCCACCCCTGTGGTGGCCTCCAGCGCGGTAAAATCGGTGAAATTGGAGATGCGGGGCAGGCGGATCACGGCGATGTCCAGTGCGGCACGACTCTGCCGGCCAAAGCGCTCGGTGAGGCTGTCCTCGTCCTCGATGTCCACCTTCAGATAGGGCAGCACGCCTACCACCGGCTTGTGGGTCAGGTCCTCCAGCATCTTGAGGCCGGGGCGCAGGATCTCCACGTCGCCCCGGAACTTGTTGATGACGGTTCCCTTCACCAGCCGCTGCTCCTCGTCATCCAGCAGGGCCACGGTGCCGTAGAGCTGGGCGAACACGCCGCCCCGGTCGATGTCGCCCACCAGCAGAACGGGGGCGCGGACCATTTTGGCAAGGCCCATGTTCACGATGTCATCCGTCTTGAGGTTGATCTCCGCCGGACTGCCGGCGCCCTCGATGACGATGATGTCGTTCCGGGCGGACAGGGTGTTGTAGGCTTCCATGATCTTGGGGATCAGCGTCCGCTTCATGGCGAAATACTCCACCGCCGACATGTTCCCCAGCACCTCGCCGTTGACGATGACCTGGGAACCCACGTCCGTGGTGGGCTTCAGGAGGATGGGGTTCATCAGCACCGACGGCTCCACGCCGCAGGCCTCCGCCTGGACCACCTGGGCCCGGCCCATCTCCAGCCCCTCCCGGGTGATGAAGGAATTGAGGGCCATGTTCTGGCTCTTGAAGGGCGCCACCCGGTAGCCGTCCTGCCGGAACACCCGGCACAATCCCGCCACCAGCAGGCTCTTGCCCGCGTTGGACATGGTGCCCTGCACCATAATCACCTTAGCCATGCAGCACCTCCCGCAATGTGTCGATCAACAGTTGATTTTCCGCCGCCGTCCTGACGCCGACGCGGAAATAGGTTTCATCCAATCCGGTGAATGTGCCGCCGTCCCGGACCATCAGCCCCCGCTCCAGCAGGGGTTGGCGAATGGGAAACGGAGCGCGGATCAGCAGGTAATTGGCCTCGCCGGGATATGCCTTCAAGCCCAGTCTGGTCAGCTCTTCCAATAGATAGCTGCGCTGGGCAGAAATAAATCTCCGGGTCTTTTCCGACCAGTCCGTCTCCGTCAAGGCCGCCAGTCCCGCCCGCTGGGCCACGGTGGATACGCTCCACTGGGCGCCGTGGGCGGCGATGCGATCCAGCAGCGCCTCATCCGCGCAGAGCAGATATCCCAGCCGCAGCCCTGCCATGGCATAGAGCTTGGTGAAGGCCCGCAGAATCAGCAGATGGGGATTCTCGGCCATCAGCGGCAAAATGGACTTTCCATCGGTGAACTCGATGAAGCACTCATCCACCACCAGCACCGTGCCGTTTTCCCCGCACTGGAGGACGATCTCCTCCAGCAGCGCCGGATCGCACAGCCGCCCGGTGGGGTTGTTGGGGTTGCACAGGAACACCAGATCCGTCCCCGGGGTGATGGCGGCCAGAAAGCCGCTGTCCACAGCGAAACCGCCGCCCTCCCGCAGGGGATATTCATTGATCTCAGCGCCGAAGAGAGAGGCGCTCCTGCCGTACTCGGAGAAGGTGGGGGCCGGGATCAGCACCCGCCGGGGCCGGAGACAGGCGCAGACGCGGAAGATCAGGTCCGCCGTGCCGTTGCCGCAGAGGATCTTCCCCTCCCCCACATGATATCGCTGCGCCAGTGCCCGGCGCAGGGCGCGGCACTGGTAGTCGGGGTAGCGGACGTCCTGGTCCGTTCCCTCCCGGATGGCGCGGATCACCGACTCCGGCATCCCCAGAGGGTTGGTATTCACGGAGAAATCCACCCGGATCTCCTGTCCGCCGTAGATATCTCCGCCGTGGTCATAGGGCAGCATACAGACACATCCTCTCCAGCAGGGTCAAAAGCAGCATCAGCCACGCCGTGCCGTAGAGCAGGGCGTGGGAGCGGCGGATATCCTCCGCCTCGATGGGGCGGATATCGTCGCCGATATAGGGTTTCTTGTGGACCACCCCGCCGTAGATGGCGTCGCCCGCCAGACGCACGTCCAATGCGCCGGCCATCACCGACTCGGTCTGGGCGGAGTTGGGGCTGGCGTGGTTGCGCCGGTCCCGCCGCCAGATCCGCCAGGCGTTCTTCACGTCCTTGCGGCAGATGGCCGCAGCGGCGATCATCAGCAGGGCCGAGAGCCGGGCGGGGACGTAGTTCATCACGTCGTCCAGCCGGGCGGCGCAGGTGCCGAAATGCTCATATCGCTCGTTGCGGTACCCCACCATGGAATCCATGGTGTTCACCGCCTTGTAGAGGCAGCCGCCCGCCGGACCCAGCAGCATCATGTAAAAGAGGGGGGCCACCTCCCCATCGGAGGTGTTTTCCGCCACCGTCTCCACCGCGGCACGGGTCACGCCCGCCTCGTCCAGCACAGCAGTGTCACGGCCCACGATCATGCCCACGGCCTGCTGCGCCTCGGCCAGGGTGCCGGTTTTCAGCACCCGGTAAACCCGGAGGCTCTCCACCCGGAGGCTCCGGGCGGCCAGGCACTGCCAGCTCAGAATGGCTCCAACCGCCGCATAGCACCAGGGGCTCAGCTTCCACGCAAGCCACAACACGGCGGTGGGAACGCCCGCGCCGAGAATCAGCGTGCCCAGCACCAGCAGTGCGCCCCCAAGGCGCTTGTTGGCCATGGGGTAGAGCAGCTTTTCCAGCGCCTCGATCACCTTGCCATAGTACCGCACCAGGTGGGGCCAGCCCTGGGGATCCCCCAGCAGCAGATCCAGTCCGAAGCCCAGCAGCAGCGCCAGCGTATCATATTGCAGCATATGTTGCCGCCTTTCTCACAAAGTTTTCCGCAAAGGTCATGTTTGCCGGGAAGTACAGATGGGGGAAGCCCGCGTACAGCGTATCTCCGGCATGGACGCAGGGCCAGCTCCGCTTGCCGGTGGGCTTGGCGGCTGTGAAGCCGCTGCCGTTGTCGGCGCTGTCGTAGTAATGAAATTCGTGGGCGCGGGTGCTCTCCCCTGTATGGCACAGGAGATTGTCACGCTCCGCCGTCAAGTTTACATAACCGAACCGCTGGAGCTTATCCGTGCGGTAGGCGGCGGCGTGGATCACCCCCGCCATCTCCGCCCCGTCCAGGGTGTCGTGGAGATAGAGGAAACCGCCGCACTCGGCCACGGTGGGCAGGCCCGCCTCCACCGCGCGGCGAATCTCATGGCGAACGGGGTTTTGGGACAGCTCCTCCAGATGCAGTTCCGGGTAACCGCCCGGCAGGTAGAGCCCCCGCACGCCCGCCGGCAGATGGGCATCGTGGATGGGACTGAAAAAAACCAGCTCACAGCCCAGCGCCTCCAGCGCGCGGAGGTTTTCCTCGTAGAGGAAGCAAAAGGCCTCATCCCGGGCCACAGCCATGCGGACGTCCTTTGCCACAGGGGCAATGGGTTGTTGTTTCGGCAGTTCAGACGTCTCCGCCGTCAGGGCAAGGATGGCGTCCAGGTCCAGGCACTGCTCCGCCAGCTCCCCCAGTCGGTCCAGCCGCTGCCGGAGATCGGCGATCTCGGCGGCGGTGATGAGTCCCAGATGGCGGCTGCCGATAACCGCCTCCTCCGCCCGGGGCAGATAGCCCAGAGGCTTTACCCCGGCGTCCCGGGCGATTTTACACAGGTCGCCGTAGAGCATTTTCGACGCCTGGTTGAAAATCACGCCCGCCACGCCGCTCTCAGGGCGAAAATCCCGGAAGCCCCGGATCAGCGCACCGGCGGAGGTATACATTCCCCGGACGTTCACCGTCAGGATCACGGGGGTCTGCGTCGCCTTTGCCACGTGGTAGGTGCTGCAATCGCCCTGGGGACCGATGCCGTCATAATAGCCCATGACGCCCTCCAGCACGGAGACCCGGTCCGCTGCAGTGCCCAACTGACAGCGCAGCTGCTCCGGCGTGCTGAAAAACGGGTCCAGATTCCGGGCGGGCACGCCGATGACCTCCCGGTGGAACATGGGGTCGATATAGTCGGGGCCGCACTTGAAGGATTGGAGCTTGAGGCCCCGGTTCTTCAGCGCCCGCAGCAGGGCGCAGGTCACAGTGGTCTTGCCGCAGCCGGAGTTTGTCCCGGCAATCAGAACACGGTCATTCATGGCTGCCGCCTCCGCTTATGATGAAAATGGGGTTCTGGGCCATCATCATGTGGAGTCCTGCCACCGCCTTGGCGGCGGACACCCCCACCTGCACCAGTTCCGGCTCCATACCGTGAGCGGCAAAGGCCGCCAGCGCCGCCTGGACGCTCTCCAGGGCGATTGCGTTGACCACGATGCGGGCCCGGGGATTTTTATCCAGTATAATGTCAAAGACGGCGTCCATCCGGCCGCCGCTGCCGCCGATGAACACGGCGTCCGGGGTGGGCAGGTCCCGCAGCGCCTCCGGTGCGCCGCCGCAAATGGCATTCACGTTGCCCAGGTGGAAGGCGGCGGCGTTCTGCTCCGTCAGGGCTACGGCCTCCTCGTTCTTGTCGACACCGTATACCCGCCCTTTGTAAGCCGCCAGGGCCATCTCCACCGTCACCGAGCCGGTGCCGCAGCCCACGTCCCAGCAGACGTCGCCGGGGCGAATGCCCAGCTTGCTCATGGTAATCGCCCGGATCTCCGCCTTGGTCATGGGCACCTTGCCCCGGACAAATTCCCCGTCCGGGATGCCGCAGCGGGTCCGGTCGTCCGGCGCCGGATTCTCAATGAGAAGCACTGCCAGGGAGTCAAAGTTCTCCTCTTTCAGCTGTTCCACAGACATAGAGAGAATGCGCTCCTCCTCCATGCCCAGCCGCTCCCCCACCCGGGCGGTAAGGCCGCCGAAGCCGGCGCGGCACAGCGCATCCGCCAGGTCCGGGATGTTGCCGCCGGTAAGGGCAAAGGTGGCGGCGCTGCGGCGGACAGTGTCCACCAGAGAGCCATTCCGTCCGTGGCAGCTGACAAGGGCGGTGTCCTGCCACGTCCGGCCCAGCCGGGCACAGAAGTAGTTGAGGGACGAAATACCGGGCAGCACCCGCACTTCACAACCCTCCAGTTCACGGCACAGCGCCGCTGCGGCGCTGTAAAAGCCCGTGTCACCGGACACCAGCACCGCATAGTTGCCGTTGCCGTGCTCTGCCAGCACCGGGCGGATCTTCTCTGCCGTGTAGGCCGCCACGGAGGTCTTGTTCAGGTAGGCATAGTCGGCCAGCATGCGGGGCGCGCCCAGCAGCACGTCGGCACTCTCGATGGCCCGCAGGCCCTCCGCCGTCACGGTGCCGGGGCCCATGCCGGTCCCCACGATGGTTACAGTTTTCATATCGTTCCTTCCTCGATGCGCCGCAGCCATTCCGCCGCTGTCAGGCCGTCGGTGTCCTTGGGCCGGGCCAGCACCGCCGTGGTCATGCCGCAGGCGCGGGCCGCTTCCAGCTTTTCCGTGAAGCCGCCGGCGGCGCCGGACTCCTTGGTAATCAGTATTTCCGCTCCCGCTGCCCGGAACATGGCCTCATTCAGTTCTCTGGAAAAAGGCCCCTGCATGCAGATGATGTGTCTGGCCGGGAAACCCGCCTTCAGGCAGCCCTCCAGTCCCTCCAGCGAGGGCAGCACACGCAGCCAGACCCGCTGCTGAAAATCGGGTATCTCGCTGAGAGCACGGGCCTCCTTGGACCCCAGGGAGGAGAAGATGATTCCCTCTTGTCCCTTCAGCCAGTCAATGAGCGCCGCCATATCCGGGAAGGTGAGACAATCCCCCTCCATGGCGGACTGGCGCAGCACGCGGCGGTAGATCCGGCCCGTGGCGGCACAGGCGCCCTGGATGCAGCGGCTGACGCCGTCGGCATAGGGGTGGGTGGCGTCCAGCACCAGCCGGGGCTGTTCCCGCTCCATCAGCGCCGCCATGGCGTCCTCGTCCAGGCGGCCTGCGTGGACCTGCAGACTTCCGCCCGGCTCCAGCAATGATTCGCCGTACTCCGTGGCCACGCAGACCATGGCGGAAATATTATTCCTTTTCAGCGCCTCCGACAGTTCACGGCCTTCGGTGGTGCCGCCGAACAGCAGAATATCAATCAATGTGATACCCCCTGGGCGTCACCATTCTGCCGCCGATGACTCGGGTCTGGGAGTTGCCGATGAACACAGTGGTGAACATGTCCACCGCTGTGTCGCGCAGCTCGCCCAGGGTCAGCACACGAAATGCCTCCCCCTCTCTGCCGATCTGCATGGCCAGGCCGCAGACCGTCTCAGAGGGCAGCGTCTCCAGCAGGATGTCGCAGGCCTTTTGCAGGTAGTCGGTGCGCTTGTGGCTGCCGGGGTTGTAGAGGCTCATGCAGAAGTCCCCGGCGGCACCGGCGCGCAGCCGCTTTTCAATGGTCTCCCACGGCGTCAGCAGGTCGCTGAGACTGATGACGGCGAAGTCGTGGCCCAGAGGCGCGCCCAGAATGGCGCCGCCGCTGAGAGCCGCCGTCACGCCGGGGATCACCCGGATCTCCACACCGCTGTTTTCTCCGGCCAGCTCATAGATGAGCCCCGCCATGCCGTAGACGCTGCTGTCGCCGCTGCAAACCAGCGCCACGGTCCTGCCGCCCTGCGCCAGCTCCAGCGCCAGGGCGCAGCGCTCCGTCTCCCGGGTCATGCCTGTGTCCCGGTACTCCTTGTCGGGATAATAGGGGCGCACCAGCTCCACATATTTGCTGTAACCGATGATGGTGTCCGCTTCATGCAGCGCCTCATCGGCGGCGATGGTCATTCCCCGGTGGCTGCCGGGGCCGATGCCTACTACATACAATCTCTTCATACGCTCTCTCCAAATTTCAAATCAGGTTCCCGGATGGCCAGGGCCACGGTGACGCCGTTGCCGGCCTCTTTCCTCGTCAGCAGCCGTCCGCCGCTGTATCGCACCGCCGCGCGCTCGCAAACGTTGTCCACGCCGGTGGTTTTTTTCACAAACGCCGAGCCGGTGAAGCTGCCCGGCACCGCCGAGAGCTCCTCGGCGGAATAGGTCACCAGCGGCAAATCGCGGCTGCGGCAGTAATCCAGCAGTCCCGGCTCGTCCGCCTTCAGATCGATGGTGGCCACGGCTTCCACGGCGGAGGCATGGCAGCCGTTCTTGCTCAGCGATGCGGACACCGCCTCCTCGATGGCCGCCTGTTCCGTGCCGCGGCGGCAGCCGATGCCCACGGTGACGATCCGGGGCACCAGGCGCAGAGCCTCGGCTCTGCCCCGGGAGCGGTGGCTCACCAGCACGTCGTAGTCCTCCTCCGCCAGCTCCACATGGGCGGGTGGCTGCCCCGCAATGGGGTACAGGCTTTTGAGCCGGATGGTCTCCCCCGCCAAAAGCCGGGCGGAGATCCACTTGATCCGCTGGGGGTTGGCCACCGTCAGTCCCTGATTTCTGGCCCAGCTGTCCACGGCGAACATACCGTGGACGTCCGTAGCGGTGGTGATGACCGGCAGGGCGCCTGCGTACCGGGCAAGCGAAGCGGCCAGTTCGTTGGCTCCGCCCAGATGGCCGGACAGGACCGGGATAGCGAATGTACCCAGCTCGTCCATGACCACTACGGCGGGATCGGATGTCTTGGCACGCACGTAGGGCGCGATAGCCCGCACGGCAATACCCGCCGCCCCGATGAACACCAGGGCGTCATTCTCCGCAAAGGCCCGCTCCGTCCAGCGCGCCAGGCCGCCGCTCTCGCAGCGGCTCAGCGTCAGGCCCTCCACCTTCTTCTGCAATCGTCGGCCCAAGGCCATGCCGCAGTCGGTAAAGGCGATGGCGGCGATCCTCATTTGGTGGCCTCCCGGAACTCGGTGGAGAAGTCCGCCGCGTACAGCCGGGACAGGTCGTAGTCGCTGCCCAGGCAGTGGCCCACCACGATGAGGGCCGTCTTGCGCACGCGGTTGCGCTCCGCCGTCTCGGCAAGATCTGCCACCGTGCAGCGCATCACCTTTTCATCGGGCCAGGTGGCCTTATAGACGATGGCGGCGGGGGTATCGGGGGCGTAGCCGCCGGCGATCAGCTCCACGCTCAGCTCCCGCAGGAGGCCGGTGCTCAAAAAGATCACCATGGTGGCGCCGTGGGCGGCAAAGGAGCGGATGCTCTCCCGCTCCGGCACCGGTGTCCGCCCCGCCATGCGGGTGATGATCACCGACTGGCTCACGTTGGGCAGGGTGTATTCCGCCTCCAGCGCCGCAGCGGCGCCGCAGAAGCTGGACACACCGGGACACACGTCAAAGTTGATCTTCAGTTCTTTCAAGCGGTCCATCTGCTCCCGAATGGCCCCATAGAGGCAGGGGTCGCCTGTGTGGAGCCGCACCGTCATTTTATTCTCTTTTTCCGCCCGCTCCATCTGGGAAATGACCTCCTCCAGCGTCATGGTGGCGCTGTTGAAGATCTCGCAGCCAGGTTTGGCATAGTCCAGCAGAGCGGGGTTCACCAGAGATCCGGCATAGATGATCACGTCCGCCTGCTCCAGATAGTTCTTTCCCCGGATCGTGATGAGATCCGGCGCGCCGCTGCCGGCGCCCACAAAATGAATCATACCGTTTTCCTCCAATTGTTCATCAAACGCTCCGCGTTGTCGCTCATATGCAATAGGCCGCCCAGGTCCTCCCGGTTGGTGAACAGAATGTAGCCGATGTCGATGCCGGGGGGGACACGCCGTTGCAGCGTGGCCTCGATCCGCTGGCCCAGCAGGGCGCAGACCGCGTCCTTCAGCCCCGCCTCCCGCAGATGCTCCAGGGCGGCGTCGGTGGTGACGCAAGAGGCGATCTGGCGCAGCAGCGGCAGCGAAGCGCCGCACAGCAGGGCACAGGTCACCAGTGTCTCCATCCGCCCGTCTCCTGCGGAGGAGTGGGTGTTGGTCTGCCCGATGCCCAGCTTCACCAGCTTGCCGATGTGGCCCACCAGCAGTATTTCCCTGAACCCGCACTCCACCGCCGCGTCAATGGCGTCGCCGATAAAGTTGGAGCAGCTGACGCACTCCTCCATGCAGAGATGGAGCTTGTCCGCAGCAAAGTCCCGGCCGTAGTTCCCCGGAGTCAGCAACACGCGGCGGCTCCCTTTGGCGGCCAGCTGCCGCAGCTCCAGGGCGATTGTGTCCACCAGCGCCTGGTTGCTCATGGGCTCCACGATGCCGGAGGTGCCCAGGACGGAGAGGCCGCCCTCGATGCCCATACGGGGATTGAAGGTCCGCGCCGCCAGCTCCCGGCCCACCGGGATGGAGATGGTGATGGCGATCCCGCCGCTGTAACCGCAGCGGGCACACACCTGGGCCACATTCTCGGCGATCATCCGCCGGGGCGTGGAGTTGATGGCGGCGGCACCCACCGGCTGATCCAGGCCCGGCTTCGTCACCCGGCCCACGCCTTCGCCGCCGTCGATGGTGATGCCGCTCTCGGTGCGCTCGGCTGTGGCGTAGACCAGCATCCCCGCCGTCACGTCCGGGTCGTCGCCGGAGTCCTTCCGCACGGCGCAGGAGACGTGTTTTCCGTCCATGACCGGGTCCAGAATATCCAGCGTCAGCCGGACGCCCTTGGGCGTGTCCAGCTCCACGGAGGGCACCGGCTCTCCGGTAAGCAGCATTCGGGTCGCCGCCTTGGCGGCGGCAGCGGCGCAGGAGCCGGTGGTATAGCCGCAGCGCAGCAGCTTTCCGTTGATATTTCTCGTCAGATCCATAGCAAAAACCTCCGGCAGCGCGCTGCCGGAGGTGAAAATGGGTATAGTGAACCCCTCATCGTTCCTCCGGTGGCCGCAAAGGAAAATGAAACGTGGAACCCGGCTGTCACGGTAACGCACTTGCGAGGGAATTTCACCCTGCTTCCCCACTGATTTGTAAGGTGATTATATGCTTTTCTGCCGTCCCTTGTCAAGAGCGGTGAACCCTGCCCGAAAACGGCGATGCCGTTTTCAGGCAAAGAGCTTACAGTCCACTCCGCGCACTCGCTTGCGTGAGACGCTCGCACACTGCGTGGCCTGAGAGGTGTAATTTCTGACGCACATGACGTCAGAAATTACGTTTGCATATCTTCCGCCACTGCGGCGGCGGAAATCTGCGATGCTTTTTGCAATCCGGGTTGCAAGACTAAAACTTCTCTTCAATCCCTTCTATACGTGTGGGTCACCCGCCGCAGCTTACGCGTCAGCGCGGCATCGACGGCGTCAGCCTTCATGCGCCACTGCCAGTTGCCCTCGGCTGTGCCGGGGGAGTTCATGCGGCTCCAGCCCGGCAGCTCCAGCACATCCTGCATCTGCATGATGAACAGCTCCGAGGCCGTGGACATGCCGGTGCGGATCATGCCCCAGCACCACCCCTCCCGGGGCTCGATGTGCATATATTCCTTCGCGTAGCGGATATAGGCCTGACCGCGCCCGGCCTTCACCCAGCCCCGCACCGTCTCGTTGTCGTGGGTGCCGATGTAGCACACGCTGTGGCTCTGGCAGTTGTGGGGCGCGTAGCCGGACTCGCCCTGGGGATCGAAGCCGAACTCCAGGACCTTCATGCCCGGCAGGCCGGAATCCCGCAGCAGCTTTTCCACCTCCGGCGTGGTGTAGCCCAGATCCTCGGCGATGAAGCGCAGGTGGGGGAACCAGCTTGTCAGCACGCCCACCAGTTTCATGCCCGGTCCAGGTTTCCAGTGGCCCCGCTTGGCGTTGGTGTCGCCGTAGGGCACGGCCCAGTAGCTCTCAAAGCCCCGGAAATGGTCAATACGGATCACGTCGTACAGCTTCTGGGCGCCCTCGATGCGGCGGATCCACCAGCCGAAGCCGTCGGCGCCCATGGCGTCCCAGTCATAGAGGGGGTTGCCCCACAGCTGACCGTCCTCGGTGAAATCATCCGGCGGCACACCGGCCACCTCCTTGGGCACGTTTTTCTCGTCCAGCTGGAAAAAATGGGGCACACTCCACACGTCGGCGGAGTCCAGCGCCACGTAGATGGGGATATCGCCGATGAACTGGACGCCCCTGCTGTGGGCGTAGTCCCGGAGGGCGTTCCACTGGCGGAAGAAAAGAAACTGCAGGAAGACCCAGAAGTCCATCTCCTCCCGGTATTCTTCGGCGCACCGTGCCACCGCCTCCGGCTGATGGAGGCGGATGTCCTCCTCCGGCCACTCTGTCCAGCTGACCATGCCGAACCTTGTCTTCATGGCCATATAGAGGGCGTAGTCCTCCAGCCAGCCGCCGTTTTCCCGGCGGAAGGCGGCAATCTCCTCCGTCAGGGCGCCGCTGCGCCCAAAGGCCCTCCGCAGCACCGCAAAGCGGTTTTCATAGATCTTTCCGTAGTCCACCCGCTGCGAATCGCTGCCCCAGTCGATGCCCTGCAGCTCGGGACGCTTGAGCAGGCCGTCTCTTACCAGCAGATCCAGGTCTATGTAGTAGGGGTTTCCGGCGAAGGTGGAAAAGGCCGAATAGGGACTGTCACCATAGCTGGTGGGACCCAGGGGCAGCAGCTGCCAGTAGGTCTGGCCGGATGCCCGCAGGAAATCCACAAAACGATAGGCGCTTTTGCCCATGGTGCCGATCCCGTAGGGGGACGGCAGGGAGCTCATGGCCATCAAAATGCCGCTTTTCCGCATATCTGTCACACTTTCTTCTCTATCTGGCCTGCCTGGGGCAGGTTCTGTATCAGTTTACCAAGTCGCCGCAGAATTGTCAACGATGGGAGACTGGTGAGAATTGACTTCCCGGCCGGGAAATGGTAACATATGCTATAGATTTGGCACCATTCTGCGCCGTATGGCGCTGAGGAGGAATCGACATGAGTATCCTGCTGATCCATAACATCGGCCTGCTGGCCACTCCCGTGGGCAAATCCGCCTGCCGGGGCCCCGCCCAGGGGCAGGTCCATCTGCGCAAAAACGCCTGGGTCCTGATCAACGACGGCGTCATCGCCGGTGTGGGCGACGGTCCTCTTCCCGATCTGTCCGGCTATTTCGTGCCCATGCTGGATGCGGGCGGGCGTCTGGTGACGCCGGGTCTGGTGGACGCACACACCCACCTGGTCTTCGGCGGCTGGCGGCAGAACGAGCTGGGGCTCAAGCTCCACGGCGCCACGTATCTGGATATTCTGGCCCAGGGCGGCGGCATCCTCTCCACCGTCACCGCCACCCGGCAGGCCACAGAGGAGGAGCTCTTTGACAAGGCCCGGGCCGCGCTGGATGAAATGATGGGCATGGGCGTCACCACGGTGGAGGCCAAGAGCGGCTACGGTCTGGATGTGGAGACGGAGCTCAAGCAGCTGCGGGTGATCCGCAGGCTCAACGAGGAGCACCCTCTGGACGTGGCAGCCACCTTCCTGGGTGCCCACGCCGTGCCCGCCGAGTACAAAAACGACCGGGAGGGCTATATCCGGCTGCTGTGCGATCAGGTGATCCCCACCGTTGCCAGGGAGAAGCTGGCCACATTCTGCGACGTGTTCTGCGAGACCGGCGTGTTCTCCGCCCAGGAGTCCCGCCGCATTCTGGAGGCCGGCAAGCGATACGGTCTGATCCCCAAGATCCACGCCGACGAGATCGACCCCATCGGCGGCTCACAGCTGACGGCGGAGGTGGGCGCCATTTCCGCCGAGCATCTGATCGTCTGCCCCCGGGCAGGCATCAGCGCCATGAACCGGGCGGGCACGGTGGCCTGCTGTCTGCCCGCCACCAGCTTTTATCTGGATTCCACCTACGCCCCCGCCCGGGACATGGTTCGCTCCGGCGTGGCGGTGGCCATGGCCTCGGACTTCAACCCCGGCTCCTGTCCCAGCCTGAATCTCCAGTTCGTCATGAATCTGGGCTGCCTCAAGTACAAGCTGACGCCGGAGGAGGTCCTCACCGCCGTCACCCTCAACGGCGCTGCCGCCATCGGCATGGCGGACAAAATTGGCTCCGTGGAGGTGGGCAAGCAGGGTGATCTGGTGGTCTGGGACGCCCCGGATCTGGACTATATCTGCTACCGCATGGGCAGCAACCTGGCCAAAACCGTGGTCAAAAAGGGCGAAGTCGTGAAGAACAGGGTATAAGTTTCATACAATAACAACGCCGCGGGGCAGCACCCCGCGGCGTTCTTATATGCTTTTTTACCCAAACAGCTCCTCGGCGTAGTCGAAGACGCTCAGGTGAAGCTGGGAGGAGAGACTCTCCAGCGCGGCAAGGCCGGCGATGCTGTTGCCCCGCTCATCCAAAGCCGGGCCGTAGATGCCGATGCCCATGCGGCCCTTGACGCCGCAGGTGATGCCGCCGCCCACGCCGCTCTTGGCGGGTATGCCCACCTTGACGCCGAACTCGCCGGAGCCGTCGTACATGCCGCAGGTGAACATGATGCTGTTGATGGTGCGGATGTACCGGGGATCCATCAGCCGTCTGCCGGTGAAGGGATTGCGGCCATCGTTGGCCAGGATCAGTCCCAGTCCCGCCAGGCTCCGTGCCGTGACGTTGAGGGAGCACATCTTGAAGTAGAGATCCAACGTTTTTTCCGGCTCCGCCTGCAGGACACCCTTGCTCTTGAGCAGATAGGCGATGGCCCGGTTCCGGTCCCCGGTCTGGGCCTCGGACTCGTACACCGCACGGTTCAACGTGATGCCGTCGTCCATGCAGAACGCCCGGGTCATCCCCAACAGCTCATCAAAGGAGAACTCATTGGCCAGCAGGCTCACCACCTGGATGGCCCCGGCGTTGATCATGGGGTTGTAGGGCAGGTTGCTGGCGGTGTCCAGCTTGATGATGGAGTTGAAGGAGTCGCCGGACGGCTCCATCTTCACGTGGGAGAACGTCTTGACGAAGCCGAACTTGAAAAGTGCCGCTGCCAGCGTCACCGTCTTGCTGATGCTCTGCATGGAAAAGCGGGTGTCCACGTCGCCGTAGCTCAGAACCGTGCCGTCCTTTTTCATGAGGCAGATGCCGAAGGCGTCCCGGTCGGCCTTGCTCAGCTCCGGAATATAGTCCGCCACCTTGCCCTGTCCCGTCCAGGACCGCCCGACCACATAGGCGGCATAGAGCGCCTGGCGCAGCGCATCGTTCTCGTTCCGCTCCCGGTTCTGGATCATATCCTTACCTCCCCCGCCATCTCACGCGATGCCCAGGCTCTGCTTCATGAGATTCAGAGCCGCCTCCGGGTACGTCTTGCTCAGCACGCCCAGGGAGGCCATGATATAGTGGTTGTCAAACAGCACCTTTGCCTTCCCCGGCTTGGGGTAGAGCATCATGCCGTTTTTGTTGCTGTCGGCGATCTGCCGCTGGATCTCCACGTGGTGGGGCAGGCGGGTCAGGGCGCCGCCGGTGCCTACGATGGTGCGCACCACGCTCAGATCCTTGCCCTCAGCAATGGTCTGGCGGCCACGGGGCGTGTAGATATACCGCAGATGTCCGGCGTGGCGCTGCACCGCCAGCAGCCCCGCCTCCAGACACAGGCGCTCCGTCAGGGCGAACTGCTCCGGCGTGTCGGGAATGGGCTTGTAGCGCTCCATCACCGCATCCATGTCCAGATTCAGCTCCCGGGCCAGCTTGTCCTTGCCGATGATCTCAATGAGGTTTTTGGCGTTGACGTACAGGCCCAGGTCACCCTCCACCGTCCGTTTGGCAAAGGGCTCCGGCGTGGTCTGCAGCACGGCGATCTCCTCGGATCCGGCGGTGACGGAGTGGACGTCGGTGGTGGCGCCGCCGATGTCGATGACCGCCAGATCCCCCAGCTCGCCGTAGAGCAGCTGAGCCGCCTCCATCACCGCGCCCGGGGTGGGGATAATGTTGCCGGTCACCATGTCGCGGATGTGCTCCATGCCCGCCGCCTTGACAATGTGCTCTTCAAACACGCTGTGGATGATCCGCCGGGCCGGCTCGATGTTCAGCAGGTCCAGCTTGGGATACACGTTCTCAGTGATATAGCAGGGGATACCGGCATCGGTAAAGATCTTCTCGATGAGCCGCTGGTTCTGGACGTTGCCGCCGTAGATCACCGGGGTCTTGAGGCCCATGGATGCCAGCATTTTGGCGTTGTACACCGCCGTTTCCCGCTCGCCGTAGTCGGTGCCGCCGGCCAGCAGGATCAGATTGGGCTGCACCAGCTGAATGTCCTCCAGATCGAACTCGGTCAGCTTGCCCGCGGTGGTCAGCTTGATGATGGCGCCGGCGCCGAGGGCGGCCGCCTGAGCAGCCTTGGCCGTCATGTCGTAGACCAGACCGTGGACCGTCATGCGCAATCCGCCGGCGGCGCTGGAGGTGGCGAACATCTCGCCGTATTCGATGCCCTCCGCCCCCAGGTTTCGGGCCAGATCATCCACAGCGCCCTGCAGGCCAATGCGCACGTCACCCTCCAGCACGCTGGTGGGTGCCTGTCCCTGCCCGATGAAGCGGGGCCGTGCCGTGCCGATGCCCTGGAAGCCGTTGACCAGAGTTGTGGTGGAGCCGATCTCCGCCACCAGAATGTCAATAAACATAGTCATAAAAGAGGGGCGGAACGGTCAACCCTCAACGTATCGTTGACCGCTGCCGTTCCGCCCACGGGTCCTGATTTACTTGTTCTCCTGTTCCTTTTTGGCCTTCTCGGCGGCCTCCATCTCCCATCTGCGCTTGATGAGGAAGGTGGCGTTGTGGACGCCGTGGCTGCCGCGGCCGAAGCCCTCGTCGGCGCCGGCCTTGCGGGCCAGCTCCGGGGTCACCTGGGTACCGCCGGCGATGAAAATGATCTTGTCGCGGATACCCATCTCCCGGGCGATCTTGTCGATCTTGGCGATGTTCTTGTAGTGGATGTCGTCGTGGCTGATGATGGTGGATGCCATGATGGCGTCGGCGTTCAGCTCCACGGCGGCGTTCACCAGCTTCTCCGGCGGGCAGGAAGTGCCCAGATACACGACCTCCATGCCGTACTTCTCGATGCCGCCGTGCTTGATGTCGATGATCTCACGCAGGCCCACGGAGTGCTCGTCCTCGCCGACAGTGGCGGCCACGATCTTCATGGGACGGCGCTCGATATCCTTGCGGATCACGTCGTCGCTGAGCACATCGGGCTCCTTGGGGATCACCAGGGAATCCACGTCGATGGCGAAGGGCACCTTGCCCTTGATTTCGATGCGGGTACCCTCCTGGCCGTGCATGATCTCGCGGCTGATGACCTCGCACTCGGTGAGGTTCATCCGCTTGGCGCACTCCAGGCCGGCCGCCTCGGCAATGGGCTTGGGGGCCGGGAAGAACATGGTCAGCATGACGGTGCCGTCAGCCAGCCACTCCATCTCGGGGCGGATCTGCTTGCCGCCGGGAACGAAGTCCTTGACCTCGTTCATACGGACGTTGACGTTGTCCTGCTCGTCCAGCTCGTCGATGTAGACGATCTTCTCCGGGCACTCCAGGGTGCA
>CAMVMU010000006.1 GCA_947168655.1 uncultured Oscillospiraceae bacterium | reverse complement strand
AGCGTGGGACTGGGCTATCTGACCCTGTCCCGGTCGTCGGGGACCCTCTCCGGCGGCGAAAGCCAGCGCATCCGGCTGGCCACCCAGATCGGCTCCAGCCTCATGGGGGTGCTGTATATCCTGGACGAGCCCTCCATCGGCCTCCACCAGCGGGACAACGACAAGCTGCTGGGCACACTGAAGCACCTGCGGGATCTGGGCAACACCCTCATCGTGGTGGAACACGATGAGGACACCATGCGCGCGGCGGACTATCTCATCGACATCGGGCCCGGCGCCGGCAGCCACGGCGGTCAGATCGTGGCGGCGGGCACGCCGGAGGAGGTCATGGCCAACCCCGACAGCCTGACGGGGCAGTATCTCAGCGGCAGGAAGCGCATCGAGGTGCCTTCCGCACGGCGAAAGGGGAACGGAAAGCTTCTTACCGTCCGCGGCGCCCGGGAAAACAATTTGAAGAATATCGACGTCAGCGTGCCTCTGGGTACGTTTACCTGCGTCACCGGCGTCAGCGGCAGCGGCAAATCGTCGCTGGTCAACGAGATCCTGTATAAAAAGCTGGGCGTGGAGCTCAACCGCATGAAGGCCCACCCCGGCAAACACGACGCCATCGAGGGGTTGGAGCATCTGGACAAGGTCATCAACATCGACCAGAGCCCCATCGGCCGCACGCCCCGCTCCAATCCCGCCACCTATACCAACCTGTTCAACGACATCCGGGATCTGTTTGCCTCCACACCGGAGGCCAAGGCCCGTGGCTACGGCCCGGGGCGGTTTTCCTTCAACACCCGGGGCGGCCGGTGCGAGGCCTGCTCCGGCGACGGCGTGCTGAAGATCGAGATGCACTTCCTGGCGGACGTGTACGTCCCCTGCGAGGTGTGCCACGGCAAGCGGTATAACCGGGAGACTCTGGAGGTCAAATACAAGGGCAAGTCCATCGCCGACGTGCTGGAGATGACCGCCGAGGAGGCCGCTGTGTTCTTCGCGCCCCTGCCCAAGATCGCCGACCGGCTGCGGACCCTGTGCGAGGTGGGCCTGGGCTACGTGAAGCTGGGCCAGTCCAGCACCACCCTGTCCGGCGGCGAGGCCCAGCGGGTCAAGCTGGCTACGGAGCTGAGCAAGCGGTCCACCGGCCGCACCATTTATATTCTGGACGAGCCCACCACCGGCCTCCACACCGACGACGTGAAGAAGCTGCTGGAGGTGCTGCAGCGCCTGGTGGACGAGGGCAACACGGTGCTGGTCATTGAGCACAATCTGGACGTGATCAAATGCGCCGACTATCTCATCGATCTGGGACCCGAGGGCGGCAGCGGCGGCGGCACGGTGGTGGCCACCGGCACGCCGGAGGAGGTAGCCCGGGTGGAGAGCTCCTACACGGGGCAATATCTAAAAAGAATGCTGCAATAACCGATCCACTCTCCTCGGCATACAATGTTACGAGGTGATGGTACAATGACACTGCTGCAAGACGGGATCCTGGCCCTGCTGGCCGCCGTTGGCGCGGTGACGCTGCTGTGGCTGGCGGCCACGGCGCTGCTGCACCGGACGGAGGACCTGCCGGTGGTGCTGATGGTGCCCCTGCGGGGCAAGGCCGAGCAGATGGAGTACATAGTCCGCACGCTGGAGCTGCGCCGCAGCCGGACCGGCAGCCGCGCGCCCATCGTGCTGGTGGACGCGGGACTGGAGCTGGACGCCCTGCGTCGGGCGCGGCTGCTGATGGGCGACCATCCGGACGTGCTGCTGATGAGCGCGGCGGAGGTGTCAAAATTCTGGGAATGAGGAAACGACCATGGATGAACGCCAGACGGTGGAGGGAACCGTAGAACACGTCGTTTTTCACAACGAGGAGAACGGCTATACCATACTGAATCTGACCACGGACGACGGCGAGGTCGTCACCGTGGTGGGGTGCATCCCCTTCGCCGCCGCAGGGGAGGGGATGACCGTCACCGGCGTGTGGGTGGATCACCCGTCCTACGGCCGCCAGCTGAACGCCGAGTCGGTGGACCGCCGGATGCCGGAGACCGCCGATGAGATCATCGCGTATCTGGGCTCCGGCGTCATCAAGGGCATCGGCCCTGCTACCGCCGCGCGTCTGGTGGAGCGGTTCGGGGACGACACGCTGCGGGTAATGGAGGAGGAGCCGGAGCGGCTCCGGACCATCAAGGGCATCACCGCCAAGCGGGCGGTGGAGATCTCCGAGGCGTTCCGGTCCCTGACCGGGCTTCGGCGGGTGACGGAGTTCCTGGCCCGGTACGAGCTGCCGGTGAATCTGGCCATGCAGCTCTACCGCGCCTTCGGCCCCGAGGCCCTGCCCCGGCTGAAGGACGACCCCTATCTGTTGACTCAGAGCGCATACGGTGTGCCCTTTGCCGCCGTGGATGAGATCGCTCTGGCCATGGGCTTCGAGGGGGACGACGCCTGCCGCACGGCCGCGGCGCTGACCTACGAGCTGGAGCACAACCTGGGCAACGGCCACGTGTTTTTGCCCCGGGACAAGCTGCTTGCCGCCACGGAGGCCCTTATCGGCGTGGAGCCGGAGACGCTGGAGATCGCGCTGGACAAGCTGCTCCAGCGCGGCACCCTGGTGCAGGAGCGGGTGGCGGGCGTGGACGCCTGCTATCTCCGGCGGATGCACGAGGCGGAGGTCTACGTGGCCCGCAAACTCCGGATCCTTGAGACCATGCCCTTTGACAGCCGGGTAAACGTGGACCGGGTCATCGATGAGATTCAGGTCACGAGAGATCTTACATACGCCCCGGCCCAGCGCCAGGCGGTGGAGCTGGCCGCCCGGGAGGGCGTGCTGCTGCTGACCGGCGGACCCGGCACCGGCAAGACCACCACCGTGCGGGCCATCGTGACCCTGTTCGGCCGCATGGGACTGGACGTGCTGCTGCTGGCCCCAACCGGCAGGGCGGCCAAGCGGCTGGGGGAGGTCTGCGATATGGACGCCCAGACCATCCACCGGTGCCTGGGCATGAGCTACAACGAGCTCACCGGCGAGGTGACGTTCAAAAAAAACGAAAAGGAGCCGCTGGAGGCGGGCGCCGTCATCGTGGACGAGATGAGCATGGTGGATCTGGAGCTGATGCAGGCCCTGCTGCGCGCTCTGCGCCCCGGCTGCCGCCTGGTGATGGTGGGCGATCCGGATCAGCTGCCCTCGGTGGGACCGGGCAACGTGTTCGGCGATCTGATCCGCAGCGATACGGTGCCCGTGGCCGCCCTTCACACCGTGTTCCGCCAGGCGGAGCAGTCCGCCATCATCCGAAACGCCCACGCCGTCAACGAGGGCAGGGCGCCGGACCTGAACAACAAACAGAGCGATTTCTTTTTCCTGTGCCGCCGCGCGCCGGACCGGCTGGTGCAGACGGTGGTGGAACTTTGCCGGGAGCGACTGCCCAAAAACATGGGCATCGCCACCGCCGATATCCAGGTGATCTCCCCCACCCGCCGGGGCGAGTGCGGCACGGGGAACCTCAACCGGGCGCTTCAGGCGGCGCTGAATCCCGCCGCCCCCGGCAAGCGCCAGAAAACATGGGGTGACGTGACCTTCCGGGAGGGCGATCGGGTCATGCAGAACCGCAACAACTACGACGTGATCTGGGAGAAGGACAGCGGCGACGTGGGCGCCGGCATTTTCAACGGGGACGTGGGCGTCATCGAGGAGATCGATCCCTCCGGGGAGCTCATCACCATCCGGTTCGACGACCGCACCGCCGCCTATACCCCGGACATGCTGGGGCAATTGGACATGGCCTATGCCATCACCGTCCACAAATCCCAGGGCAGCGAATACCGGGCGGTGGTGCTGGTTTCCGCCCCCGCTGCGCCGGGCCTGATGGTCCGGGGCGTGCTGTACACCGCCATTACCCGGGCCAGGGAACTGCTGGTGCTGGTGGGCGACGACGTGGTGCCCGGCAAAATGGCGGCCGATGACCGCCGCCAGAGGAGATACAGCGGATTGCGCCGCAGACTGCGGCAGGGAGGTGCCCAATGAGTGAGAAGAGACGACAGGCTGATTTGAGCCAGCGCATCACGGACTTTTTCTTTCCCCGGCGCTGCCCCTTCTGCGGCGGCATTACCCACGGGGAGCTGATGTGCCAGAAGTGCCGGGACACGCTGCCCTTCACCGGCGGCCACGCCCTGCAGAGAGGCACCTTTGGCCGCTGCGCCTCGCCCCTGTGGTATGAGGGAGATGTCCGCAAGGCCATTCTGGACTTTAAATTCAAGGGGAAGCTGGGCGCCATGGAGTGCTTCGGACAGCTGATGGCCCAGTGCACCGCCGAGGAGCTGAACGGGGATTTCGACGCCGTGACCTGGGTGCCCATCAGCAAAAAGCGGCTGCGCAAGCGCCACTTTGACCAGAGCCGCTACCTGGCGGCCAGCCTGTGCGTGGACTGGCACGTGGCCCCGGTGGAGACGCTGCGCAAGATCGTGGACAACCCGCCCCAGTCCGGCACGGAGGACGAGGCGCAGCGCCGGGCCAACGTGCTGGGCGCCTATGAGGCCGTCTGCCCGCCGGATATCGCCGGAAAACGCTGGCTGCTGGTGGACGATGTGATCACCACCGGCGCCACGCTGGGCGAGTGCGTCCGGGTGCTGAAGGACGCCGGCGCGGCGGACGTGGTATGCCTGACCCTGGCGGCTACACCCCGGCGCTGAAAACATTTTGGCATATCCCGGAATGACAGAGGAAAAAAGCGGGAAAATTCTATTGCAAAAGGGAAACGCGCCCGGTATAATAAAGTGTCTGACAGAATCACCGCGCCTTTGGCGGTGTTCATTCCCATAAATCTCAAAAAGGCAGGATTTTACTATGTGTGCATTTGCAAAGGATATCGGTATCGACTTGGGCACCGCTTCGGTGCTGGTCTATATCAAGGGCAAGGGGCTGGTTCTCAACGAGCCCTCCGTGGTGGCCATTGACAAGACGGACGGCAAGCTGCTGAAGGTGGGCGCCGAGGCCCAGGCTATGCTGGGCCGCACCCCCGGCAACATCGTGGCCATCCGGCCCCTGCGGGACGGCGTCATCTCCGACTACGACATGACGGAGCGGATGCTGCGGGAGTTCATCCATAAGGTCAGCGGCGGATTGCAGCTGTTCAAGCCCCGGGTCATGATCTGCGTGCCCTCCGGCATCACCGAGGTGGAGGAGCGCGCCGTCATCGACGCCGGCATTCAGGCCGGCGCGCGCCGGGTGTACCTCATCGAGGAGCCTGTGGCGGCCGCCATCGGCGCCGGCATCGACATCGCCAAGCCCGACGGGCATATGGTGGTGGATATCGGCGGCGGCACCAGCGATATCGCCGTCATCTCCCTGGGCGGCGTGGTGGAGTCCGCCTCCATCAAGGTGGCCGGCGACCAGTTCAACGAGTCCATCGTCAAGTATATGCGCCGCAAGCACAACCTGCTCATCGGTGAGCGCACCGCCGAGCAGATGAAGATCCAGATCGGCTGCGTCTTCCCCAAGGAGGAGGAGGCCACCATCGAGATCAAGGGCCGCTGCCTGATGACCGGCCTGCCCCGCTCCCTGACCGTTACCTCCACGGAGATGATGGAGGCCTTTGAGGAGCCGGTGGAGCGAATCCTGGAGGCCGTCCACGGCGTGCTGGAGCGGACGCCCCCCGAGCTGGTGGCCGACATCTCCAACAACGGCATCGTCATGACCGGCGGCGGCAGCCTCATCGAGGGCTTCGACAAGCTCATCACCGCCCGCACCGGCATCCACACCCAGGTGGCGGAGGACGCCATCTCCTGCGTGGCCCTGGGCACCGGCAAGAGCCTGGACGACATCGGCGACATGACCGACGGCACCGTGAACCTGAGCCGCCGCCGCCAGATGAACTAAAGCAGTAATATCGGCGCGCCTGCGCGCCTGAATAGAGAACAAACAGGAGGAGATTACCATGATTTTTTCCAGCAAGGTGCAGCGCTGCGGCCTTTCCCCCATGCGGAAGTTCCACCCCTTTGCGGTGGCCGCCGAGCAGAAGGGCAGAAAGATCTATCACCTGAACATCGGTCAGCCCGACATCGCTACGCCCCCCGAGTACTTTGAGGCCGTGCGCAACTTCAACCAGGACGTCCTGGCCTATGCGCCGTCCCCCGGCATCCCCGCGCTGATCGAGGCCATCCGCAGCTACTACGCCAAGCTGAATATGCACTTTGCCTCCGATGAGATCCTCATCACCACCGGCGGCTCCGAGGCCCTGTCCATCACCTTCCAGTGCATCCTGGACGACGGCGACGAGGTGCTGATCCCCGAGCCCTTCTATCCCAACTACAACACCATGGTCGCCACCTGCGGCGCCCACATTCATCCCATCCCCACCAGCCCCGAGGAGGGCTACCACTACGCCGACCGCGAGAAGATCGAGCGTGAGATCAACGAGCACACCCGCGCCATCGTGGTCACCAACCCCGGCAACCCCACCGGCGCCGTGCTGACCCACGACGAGATGCGCATGATCGTGGACGTTGCCAAGGAGCACAACCTGTTCGTCATCGGCGACGAGGCCTACCGCGAGTTTGTCTACGCCGGCGAGCCCCTGCAGTCCATGGGCGAGTTTGACGACGCTCCCGACAACGTGATCCTGGCCGACACCGTGTCCAAGCGGTTCTCCGCCTGCGGCGCCCGCATCGGCTGCCTCATCTCCCGGAACCACGAGTTCCTGGGCCACGCCATGAAGTACTGCCAGGCCCGCCTGTCCGTGGCGACCCTGGACCAGGTGGCCTCCGCCGCCCTCTACAACGTGGGGCCCGAGTACTTCGATGCCGTGCGCAAGGAGTACAAGCTCCGCCGCGACACCGTGGTGAACGCCCTGCAGAAGATCCCCGGCGTGGTGTGCAAGTGCCCCCACGGCGCCTTCTATGTCATGGCCGCCCTGCCTGTGGACGACGCTGACAAGTTCCAGCGCTGGCTGCTGGAGGAGTTCGAGGACAACGGCGATACCGTCATGTTCGCCCCCGGTGAGCCCTTCTACGCCACCCCCGGCAAGGGCCGCAACGAGATCCGTATCGCCTACGTGCTCAAGCAGGCGGATCTGGAGCGCGCCATGGAGCTGCTGGCCAAGGGTATCGAGGCCTACAACAACCGCAAGTAATTATCCCATACATATCCTGCGGGGACGGCCGAAAGGCCGTCCCCGCCTCTTATCAACGTGACAAGGAGAATGACCATGTTTCAAGGCTACACCCAGGAGACGGTGGATTTCCTGTGGGGCATCCGCTTCAACAACGACCGGGAGTGGTTCGCGCCCCGGAAGGAGATCTACCAGCGGCACCTGCTGCAGCCCACCCGGGAGCTGGGCGAGCAGGTCTACGACGCCCTGGCGGCGGAGCTGAAGGATGAGCCGCTGACCCTGAAGGTCTCCCGCATCTATCGGGATGCCAGAAGGCTCTTCGGACGGGGGCCCTATAAGGATCACCTGTGGTTCGCCATCCGCACCGGTGACAAGGACTGGACCGGTCACCCCACTTTCTACTTTGAGATCGCTCCGGACTGCTACAGCTACGGCATGGGGTTCTGGGCGGCGGAGAAGGAACTGATGGACCGCTACCGCCGGGGTATCGAGAACGATCCGGAGAAGCTGGCGAAGCTGGTGCGCAAATTCAACCGCCAGACGGTTTTCACCCTGGAGGGGGAGTCCTACGCCAAGCCCAAGGGCGACGTGGGGCCGCTGCTGCAGCCCTGGTATCAGATGAAGTCCGTCAATCTGGAGCACACGGTGCCGCTGGACGAGAAGATTTACTCCCCGGCTCTGGCCGACGAGATCATCGCCGGGCTGAAGGAACTGATCCCCTTCTACCGCTACTTCGCCGACCTGTGCGCCCGGGTGTACCGGGAACAGGCGTGACACCATAAACATTCAGCAAGAAAAGGGATCCGCCCCACGGGGCGGATCCCTTTTCTCATTCATTTATCGTTGTTTTGTCTTGCCTCCACTTGGGGAGCCAGTAGTCCTTTCCGTACACGATGGCCTCTGCCAGCAGGCACACCGGCAGGGCGGCCAGAACGTCCACCGCGGAGTGCTGCTTGACGAAGCACACCGCCGCGCAGATCATGACCACCACAAAGGTGAGCGCCGCCTTCCAGCCGGGGGCCAGGGCCCTGTCCTTCAGCCCCACTGACAGGATGCCCAGGGAATAGGCCACGTGGAGGGAGGGGCAGACGCCGGTGCTGGTGTCAAACCGGTAGATAAAGCCCATCAGCGCCGTGAGGATGTTCTCCCGGGGGAAGACCTCCGGCCGCAGATCCTGGCGGCTGGGGTAGAGGATATAGCAGGTCATGGCCACCGCCTGGGTGATCATGAGAAAGGTCTGGAGCTTTTTGAACCGGGGCACATCGTAGAACAGCGTATAGGCCAGGGAACCGGCCACCAGAGCGAACCAGCCGCAGTAAAAGATCAGAAAAAATTCGTTGAACGGGATCACGTCGTCCAGCCAGCAATGGATGGGGTGGCAGCGCTCCGGCGGGATCAGGTTCTCCGTGAGAAAGTACAGGGCGAAATAACCCACCCATCCCAGGAGCAGCAGCAGGTGGGAAAAGCGGGGCTCCCGCAGCCGCCGGAGGGAAAAGCCGCTGTAATCATAGAGTTGTTTTTTCATGGCCGTAAACCTCAAGTGGGACGTTTTTCGGATACTGTTTCTTGGGAATGTTGGGATAGGGGATGACGGTGTGCTCCGGCAGGGACACCGCCATAGCGGTGATGGCGTCCATCAGCGCGCCGCAGATCCGCCCACGCTCCGCCTCCGGCGCCTCATCGGGGCGGAAGAGGACGGGCTCGCCGTAATAGATCGTCTTCAGCCGGGGCGCCAGATACATGGGCACGAAGGGCAGGGGCTGTCCCGTCTTTTTGTAATAGAGCCGCCCCAGGTCCACAAACCGGTTCTGGAAATCGTGGACGATGTTGTTGTGCACGTCGTAACACTCCGGGAATATGACGATCCGTTCCCCGGCCTGGAGCCGGACGGTGGATTCCCGGAAGGTAGTCAGCAGCCGGCTGTCGTGGTACACGGGAATGGTGTGGGCGCTGTTGAAAATCAGTACCGCCAGCGGCACGATGAGATGGCTCAGCAGCCTGAAAAACCAGCGGATGGCCCGGGGCTTGCCGGACCAGAAATCCCGGTAGGCATAGTCGGCCACCTCCTGCCGGTTCATCATCTCCCCGGCGCACCAGACGCTGTGCTTGCCGGGGGTGTACATCTCCCCGGCAATGGGGCCGTACATATGGCAGTGGTTGCCTACGATGACGCAGGCCCCGTCCGGCAGGCGGTCCGCCCCCTCGATCCGGTATTTGGGAGAGAGCTGCCAGACCAGCCGGTATAAGATCCGGTAGAGCCGGGTGGTTTTCTTGTCGTTGTCCGCGGTGGAAAAACGGGGCATAACGAGTCTCCTTTTCAGTGACATCCACCGTATTGTAGCACGGGAAACACCGGCTGGCAAGCGCCATTCCGACAGGATAGAAGACCTTTTTTCGTCTGCCGGAGATTGACAAAAAGTACCGCAAGAGGCGAAAACGTTCCCGGTTAACAGAAATTATAACAAAGATTGCAACTGGTTACAAACCTTGTTACCACTGGGTTTTTCACAATTTCCACAGAGTTTTCCACATCTGTTATGTCAACTGCAAACCGTCGTTTTTCTTCCAAAAAAACGGCTGTTTCCATAAAAAACGCAATTCCGGACAAAAGACTATCCCCATAGGGCGGACGGGATTGCGCCGAGGGCAAAACAAAAAAAGCGCCGGACAAAAGTCCGGCGCTCGGGTTATATAGTAGGGGGGTTATTTCTCCGCGACAATCAGGCCGTAGCCGCCGTCCTTGCGCTGATATACCACGCAGATCTCCTCCGTGTCCACGTTGCGGAACATGTAGAAGGGGTGGTCCAGCAGGTTCATCTGCAGGATGGCCTCGTCGATAGTCATGGGCTCCAGGGCGAAGCGCTTGGTGCGCACCACGTTGAACTCCACGTCCTCGGCTACATCGAACTCAGCAGGGACCTCGGGGGTAAGGGCCTCGGTGCGCAGGTTCTTGGCCAGGCGGGTCTTGTTCTTGCGGATGCGGCGGTCGATGAAGGCGACGGCCGCGTCGATGGCACCGCGCATATCGCCGTCGGTGTCCTGCTCCTGGGCGCGGAACAGCGTTCCGTTGGCCGCCCGGATCGTCAACTCAACGGTGCAGCGGTTCTTTTTTTCTACGGCGAAGGTCACAAATGCTTCCGCCTCCTCCGCGAAGAAGCGATCCAGCTTGCTGATCTTCTTCTCCGCGTATTCCTTGATGGAATCATTCAGGGGGACTTTCTTGCAGGTAAATGTGAACTTCATGGTGTTGGCTCCTTTCGTCGATGGGTCTGGCAAGGGTCGGGGAGGCATATCCCCTTATCCTTACAAGGAGTATAGCACAATGTTGTGCTGTTGAAAAGAGAGGGAAACCATATTTGTGCAAAATTAACAAATTTGTAAAACACCGACAGGAAACCACAAACTGCGACGCCATTCGGCAAAACCTCCTATTTACAAGTGGTGGGACAGGGAGTATCCTTTGAATCGGAAGCTTTCCAATATCCCACCCGCTTGGGCCGCTCTGCATGCAGGGCGGCTCCTTTTTATGCCGGTTCATCTTGCGAATTTGGACAGATGTGATATACTACCTGTAACGAGACAAGAAACAAGGAGGGCGCCATGAAAAAGATGACGTTGCTGGAGCGCCGCTACCGGCGCGCTCACCTGGATTGCGTGCGCCATATCACCCTGGATCCCAGAGGTCCCGGCGTGGTGCGGCTGCATATGATCCCGCCGGGCTCCGAGGCTGCGGACGATCCCTTTCTGCTGCTGATCAACGGTGCAAAGCTGGTGCCGCTGAACCTGAGCTGGGCTGTGCTGCTGGCCAACTTTATGGACCAGCTGGAGCCCTACTCCGGCAGGGAGATCGGCCCGGAGGACTGGGAGATCATGGAGAAAAAGGCGGTGTCCGCCACAAAGCGCACCTACCCCGGCACCAAAAAGGCGGTGCTGGCGGAGGATCTGGAGCTGATGCTGGACAGCCTGGTGTCCGTTGCCCGGGGCGGCGAGCCGGCGGTGGAGATCGCCTCGCTGAGCCTGGGCGAGTACGCCGACAAGATGACGGCGCCTCACCGGATGGATCTGATGGTCAGCGCCATGACGAAAAACGGCGGCTGGCACTGCAACCAGAAGTGCCTCCACTGCTATGCCGCCGGCCAGCCCATGGGCGAGAGCGAGGAGCTCACCACGGAGCAGTGGAAGACGGTGCTGGCGAAGCTGCGGCAGGCCCGTGTGCCCCAGGTGACTTTCACCGGCGGCGAGCCCACCCTGCGCCCCGATCTGGTGGAGCTGGTGGAGGAGGCCCAGTGGTTCGTTACCCGGCTCAACACCAACGGCCTTCTGCTGACGCCGGAGCTGTGCCGGGATCTCTACCGCGCCAGTCTGGACAGCGTGCAGGTGACGCTGTACGCCGCCGACGCCGCCACACACAACGCCTTGGTGGGCGTGGACGGCTTTGACCGCACCATCCAGGGCATCCGCAACGCCGTGGCGGCGGGCCTGATGGTATCCGTCAACACGCCGCTGTGCTCTCTGAACACCGACTACGCCGCCACGCTGGAGCTTGCCAGCTCTCTGGGCGTGCGCTACGCCACCTGCTCGGGGCTGATCCCCTCCGGCGCCGCCGAGGGGGAGGCCAGCCGGGCCACCGCGCTGACGTCCGATGAGTTGGCGGCCGTGCTGCGCAAGGCGTCCTCCACCGCCTTTGAGCTGGGCATGGAGCTGGACTTCACCTCCCCCGGCTGGCTGGACGAGGAGACGCTTCGGAGCATGGACCTGACGCTGATCCCCAGCTGCGGGGCGTGCCTTTCCAACATGGCCGTCGCGCCGGACGGCGCGGTGGTGCCCTGCCAGAGCTGGCTGGGCGGCGTCACCCTGGGCAACATCCTCACGGATCCCTGGGAGACGGTCTGGAACAGCGAGAAGTGCCGGGAGATCCGCGCCGAGAGCGCCAAGATGGACCATATCTGCCAGCTGCGGCAGGGAAACCGGGAAGGGGGCTGCTGACATGAAGAGGAGAGTTTCCGTTTTGCTCAGCGCCCTGCTGCTGGCGCTGCTGATCCTGCCCATAACGGTGTTCACCGCATGGGCCAAGGACTACGACGAGATCGTGAACTACGACGTCACCGTGCAGCCCAACGCAGAGGACGGCAGCCTGTTCTTCACGGTGAGCCTGGACTGGAAGGCCCTGGAGGAGCTGCCCTACGGCGAGAAGCTGAAGATCGGCATCCCCAACGGATCCATCCGGGAGGAGACCGCCCTGACCGACAATATTGAGCGGCTGAGCTTTGACAACAGCTATATGTACGTCTATCTGGATCAGTCTTTTGACGCCGGAGAGACCTTCCACTTCGCCTATTCCTGGATCCAGGAGTATATGTACACTCTGGGGGAGGACGGCTCCGTCATCTACGATTACACCCCCGGCTGGTTTGACGAGGCCAGGGTGGACCACATGACCGTCACCTGGCAGCATCCCCAGGGCGTGGACGGGAGCCTGGACTACCAGGGGGATCACGGCGTCAGCTGGACCCTGTCCGGCAACACCGCAAGCGCCGCCGACCTGCCCCACGGCGCCAAACTTCAGCTGACCGCCTCCTATCCCAGCTGGCCTACGGAACTGGATCCGGGCATGAGCCGGGACAACGAGCCCGGCGGCAGCTGGGGCGGCGGGGATGACGACTACGAGGATGACTTCGGCTATGTTTTTCGAAGGATGATGCTCCGGCTGACGGTCATCATTATTGTGGCCGCCCTGATCTACTGTATCGTGGCCGCCGCCCGTCATGACGGCTACTCCGGCGGTTTCGGCACCCACTACGTGTTCGTCAACAACCTGTGGTATCCCGCCGGGCCGGACGGCAAGCCAAAGCCGGGCAGCACCGGTACGGCCCACAAGCCCAAGCCGCCTGTGACACACCACAGCTCCGGCGGCTTCGGCGGCAGCAGCCGCGGCGGCGGATTTGGCGGCGGCGGCTTCGGCGGTGGCGGCAGCCACTGCGCCTGCGCCAGCAGCTGTGCCTGCGCCTGTGCCTGCGCCTGTGCCGGCGGCGGCCGGGCCGGCTGCAGCGCCAAGAACCTCTACGGCGCCGTGAAGCTGGATGAGGAGATGAGCCGCAAGCTGGGGGAAGGGCGCCGGTGAACGCCTTCGTGGACGAGAAGTGCAAAACCAGATCCCCCATCGTGTTGGTCCACGGTGCGGGATTCCGGGATCTAAAGTGGCCCGTCTACTGGGGCCGCATCCCTGATGAGCTGGAAAAGCGCGGCGCGGCGGTCTATTACGGGCTCCAGGACTGCTGGGGCAGCGTGGAGACCAACGCGGCAGCTATCGCTGAGCGGATCGATGAGATCCTGGCGGAGACCGGCTGCGACAAGGTGAACGTCATTGCCCACTCCAAGGGCGGGCTGGACGTGCGTATGGCGGCGTCCTCACTGGGCAGCGGCGGGAAAATCGCCAGCATCACCACCGTCGCCACGCCCCACCGCGGCTCCAAGGTCATTGACCGCCTGTTCCGGGCGCCCCGTCCTCTCTGGAATATCGCGGCCTTTGCCGTGGACAACTGGATCCGGCTGGTGGGCGACAGGAAACCGGACTTCCTCAAGCTCTGCCAGGGCTTTACCACCGGAGCCATGGACCGGTTCAACGAGGAGAACCCGGACGTGCCCGGCATCCTCTATCAGAGCTACGCCTGCGTCATGCGCCACCCCTTTTCGGATATCAACCTGTCCACCGCCAACTGGATCGTGGGGCGGATCGAGGGACCCAACGACGGTCTCGTGTCCGTGGAGTCCGCCCTGTGGGGCACGGAGCGCCACGTGCTGCGATCCGGCGTGTTCCGGGGCATCTCCCACCTGGACGCCATCGACCTGCGGCGTATGCCCTTTACGAAAAAGAGAGGAGACGGCGTCTCGGACATCTGCGACGTGTACGTGGACATCGCGGCTGACTTGAAGGCGAGGGGACTGTAAAGCCAAATAAAGAGAGCGCCGGACAGCCGTCCGGCGCTCTCTTCCTGCGCAATTTTACAGAATAAACCCGCCATCCACAGTGAGGACCTGGCCGGTGATGAAATCCGCCTCGTCCCCGGCCAGAAAGGCCACGGCACGGGCGACGTCCTCCGGCGTCCCCAGACGGCCCCAGGGCGTCTCCTGGGCCAGTTGGGGCAGCACTTCGGGGGGCAGGGCGTCCAGCATGTCCGTCCGAATGACGCCGGGGGCCACGCAGTTGACCCGGATGTGGGTGGGGGCAAGCTCCGCAGCCAGAGAGCGGGTCAGGCCGATGAGGGCGGCCTTGGTGGCGGAATAGGTCACCTCGCAGCTGGCGCCCCGCTGGCCCCAGATGGAAGAGACGTTGACGATGCAGCCCTCGTGCTCGTGGAGCATATGTGGCAGCACCGCCTGAATGGTGTGGAAGGCGCCGTCCACATTGACGGAAAAGTAGCGGTGCCACAGCTCGTCGGTGATGTCCTGAAACAGAGCCTGTCCCGCCACGCCGGCGTTGTTCACCAGCAGGGAGACGGGGCCGAAGGCCTCCTCGATCCGGCGCACCATGGCGTTGACCTGCGCCCGGTCGGATACGTCGGCCTGGCAGACCATGCAGCGGCAGCCCTCAGCAGCAAGGGCCGCGGCCAGCTCCTCGGCACAGTCCTGCCGCACCCGGTAGTTGATGCAGACGGCCCAGCCGCTGCGGGCCAGCCGCGCGGCCACGGCGCGGCCGATGCCCCGGGACGAGCCGGTGACAAGAGCGATCTTTTCCATGGAGCAAACCTCCCGATGATCAAAAAATAGCAGGTGATCAGATTGATCACCTGCTATTGTAATGGCATATCAAAAAAGATGCAAGAGGTTATTTCCTGCGCCGGCCGCCGCGCTTGCCGGCCATATGGCGGTTGAACTCGGACTGTTTGCTGTCCGACACCGACATGAACTGCTTCAGCTTGTCCTCAAAGGACGGCTCCGCCGGGGCGACGGCGGGCATGACGGGCGCAGCCGAATAAGCGGCGCCGGAGACAGGTCGAGCCGGACGGGGCCGGTGGGCCGGCGGCGCCTGGGTCTGCTTGATGGACAGATTGATCTTCCCCTCCGGCGACACGGACAGGATCTTGACCTGCACCTCCTGGCCGTCGGTGAGAAAATCGTGTATATCGTTGACGTAGCTGCTTGAGATCTCAGAGATGTGGACCAGGCCGGACTTGCCGCCCTCCAATGCCACAAAAGCGCCGAACTTGGTGATACCGGTCACTCGACCGGCAACGATAGAGCCAACTTCCAATTCCATTCTGCCTGCTATTCTCCCTTATGATTTGCTGCGGGAAGCGGATCAGTCCCCAATGCCGTGGACGTCGATAAAAAGCCGTCCGTTGGACTCGATGTAGCCCTGCTCGCGGGCCAGATCCTTGATGAATTCCTCATCGCCGGCTTTTTCCAGCGCGCTTTTCAGAGCCTCGTTTTCCCAGGTGACCTGCTGGACCTGGGCGGAAACAATGGCTTCCTCCGCCTTCTTGCGCTTCAATTCTCCGGACATCTGGACCAGCTCAATGCCGATCACCGCCATCAGAACGATCAGCACCAGCGTGGTGATGAAACCGGGACCGCGCCTTGTCTTTTTTGCCTTTTTCACGGTGTACGCGACCTCCTTTGCCGTTCGCTCCTCTGTGTACCAGAAGAAAATCCCACTTATACCGTTTTATTGTAGCGTAACGGCGGAGAAAATGGAAGTCTTTTTTTGCTAATTTACATAATTTTTTTGAAAAACGGCCCATTGTTTTCGCCGGAAGCCACATCAGGCGCAGCAGTTGGGCGGCTGTGTCGGCCCAGAATGACCAGAGAGGGCGCAGCAGCGGCGCGGCCAGCAGATAATACAGAGCCGCACCCAGCAGGGTGTAGAGCAGGATATAGGGGCGCACCTCGCCGCCTCCCTGCCGGAAGCCGAAGGCGCCCAGGGCCAGCGCCGCCAGAACCACGAAGAGACCGTCCAGCAGCTGGGTCATCAGCCTGGCATGGCTGGAGCGCAGGCGGATGGAGCGGAGCATGTCATATACGAAAGCCCCCGCGGCGCCCAGCAGCACGGACAGCAACAGCAGCTGCAGCTGGGGCAGCACGTGGTTTTCCATCGCTTATCCAAACAGGCGGGAGAAGAGAGAGCCCCGCTCGGCGCGGTTCTCCTCGTACTGGATGGCGTCGATGCGCCCGTCCACGTGGAGCTCACCGCCGTCCAGCATCAGCTTCCCGATATGCAGATCGCTGCCCATCACCACCATGGTGCCCACGCAGGTTGTCATGACGATGCAGCTCTCGTCAAAACGCACCACGTCCTCCACGCCGGAAACCGTCAGCCGCTCCCGGCCCTCCAGCTGCATGCGGTGCTCCATCGGAACCGAACTGCTGACCTCATATGCCATAAAGAAAACGCCTCCCATACAGTTTGTCTGTGTCAACTATATGAGAAGCGTGTCCCGATTATGATGGGGAATGCGGAGAGAAGTATTCCTTTGCGAGGCGCGTGGGGTGGGCCCGGGAGGGGATTGGTATCCCCTCCCGGAATATTTGGATCCAACCGCACCGAAGGTGCGGGCAAATCAAGACGCGGGATGAAATGTGTTCATCCCGCGTCTTGATTTGCCACTTCCCGGTACATGGCGGCGGCGTCCGCCTTGCCGGCGTTCTCCTGCACGCTGACCACCTCCACCGTCAGCGTCCGTGCGCCGAAGCGGATGGCGATCCGGTCACCCACCTTCACCTCGTAGGAGGCACGCTGCACCCGGCCGTTGACGGATACCCGCTCGTTGTCGCAGGCCTCGTTGGCCACGGTCCGCCGTTTGATCAGGCGGGAGACCTTCAAATATTTATCCAGACGCATAGGGTGTTCCTCCTTAAAAAGGCGCCGGTGTGAATACACCGGCGCCGGAATCTATATTCCCTTACTTGGCAATGGCGTCCTTGAGGGCCTTGCCGGCCTTGAAGACGGGCACCTTGGTGGCGGCGATCTTCACGGGCTCCTTGGTACGGGGATTCAAACCGGTGCGCTCGGCTCTCTTCTTCACCTCAAAGGAGCCAAAGCCCACCAGCTGGACTTTCTCCTCATCGGCCAGAGCGGCGGTGACGGCATTGATGGCGGCGGTAATGACGGCCTCGGTGTCCTTCTTGGACATGCCGGCCTTCTCGGCCACTGCGGCGATCAGTTCGGTCTTGTTCATGGTTGTTCCTCCTAAATGAATTGAATATTCTTCTGTATCCTGCCCGGCGGGCAGATTCCTTAAGCGGCATGCCGCGTTAAGTCGATTTGGCCTCGTTCCAAAGAGCGGTCATCTCGTCCAGGGAGAGCTCCTTCAGGCTGCAGCCCCGGCGGCTGGCGCCCTCCTCCATTGCCCGGAAGCGGCGGATGAATTTCTCGCAGGTGGCGGCCATGGCCTCCTCCGGATCCACTCCGGCGAAGCGGCCCACCTTGACGGCGGCAAACAGCACGTCGCCCAGCTCGTCGGCCACGCCCTCGCCGCTGTCCACGGCGCGGCGCAGCTCGGCGGTCTCCTCGTCCAGCTTGTCCAGCGCGCCATGGATATCCGGCCAGTCAAATCCGGCGCCGGCGGCTTTCTTCTGCAGCTTTTCCGCCCGCCACAGACCGGGCAGACTGCGGGCCACAGCGTCCAGCGCATCGGCGGTGGTGGACTGGCCCTTCTCCGCCCGCTTGAGCTTGTCCCAGCTGACCAGCACACTCTCGGGACTGTCCTCATGGGCGTCGCCAAACACGTGGGGATGGCGGTAGAGCAGCTTTTTGACCACCTCGTCGCACACGTCCTCCATGGAGAAGCGGCCCTCCTCGGCGGCAAGATCCGCGTGGAAGACCACCTGCATCAGCACGTCGCCCAGCTCCTCCCGGAGCATGGCCGTATCGTCCCGGTCGATGGCCTCGGCGGCCTCATATGCCTCCTCCAGCATCCCCCGGCGGATGGATTTGTGGGTCTGGACCTTGTCCCAGGGGCAGCCGTCCTCGGAACGGAGCAGCCGGATAATCTCCAGCAAATCCACGTAACCGTAACGCGGTTTCCTCTCAAAATTTAACATACTTATGCCTCCATTGCAAGAGCTTTTCCCGGTTGAAATCAGGAAATGTTCATCGGATGTGCAGAAAATCGGCAATCCTCTCGCCGTTGGGCAGGGAAACAATATCCTCCCGCCGGACGGCGCCCAAGGCCAGCACCAGCACAGCGTACACGGCGGCTGCCAGCAGCACGGTCAGCGCGGCGGCGCCCCGGGGGGACACCGCGCGGCTCAGCAGGCCGAAGAGCGCGCGGGCGGCGATGGCCATAACGGCGGTGGCAGCTGCGGGACGGAGAAAGGCGGACAGATAACCGGGCCGCTCCGGTACGGTGCGGGCCACGGCGATGAGGTTCAGTACCGCGATAAGGCCGTAGCACAGCAGGGTGCTGTATGCAGCGCCGCGGATCCCGATGGCGGGATTGCCCACCAGCAGGTAGTTGGAGATAATCTTGGTCAAGCCGCCCAGCAGCAGCGTCCACAGGGGGACGTCCTCCTTGCCGTAGGCCTGGAGCAGGCCGCCCGTCAGGGCCATGATGCACACGAAGATGCTGGCGATGCCCAGCACGGTGAGATGGCCCGCGGCGGCAGCGGCGGTCTGGGGGATGTCGGGGTAGAGAAGGTCCAGCAGAGGCCGGGCCAGCACGCTGAGCCCCACGCCCAGAGGCAGGCCCAGCAGAGCGGTGAAGCGGAAGGCCGCCTCCGTGTGGCGGCGGGCGGAGGCCGTATCCCGCCGGGCCCGTGCGGCGCTGATGGCGGGGATCAGGCTGATGGTCATGGGGGCGATAAAGGCCGCCGGCAGGGTGAAGAGATTGAGGGCGTAGGTGTACTGGCCATAGAGGGCGGTGGCCTCAGCCTGGGACCAGCCGGTGCCCTGCAGGGTGCCCAGCACCAGGGAGGTGTCCAGCAGGGTGATGAGGCTCATGCCGCAGGCGCCGGCGGTGATGGGCACGCCGATGCGCAGCAGCCGGCGCAGGATGACCCGGCGGCCCTGGGGCACGTCGGCGGAGGGGCGGCGGTAGCGGTGGGTCAGCAGATAGAACGCCAGGGCCAGCAGGGCCAGAGCCGTGGCGACAGTGACGCCGCCGATGGCGCCGGCCGCGGCTATGTGGCGGGGAAAGCCCTGCCGCAGCAGATACCAGGCCAGAAAATAGCCGATGACGGCCTTGCTGAGAGACTCGATGATCTCGCTGGCGGCGGTGGGCTTCATGTTGCCCTGCCCCTGGGTAAAGCCCCGGATGGGGGCCATGAGGCACACCAGCAGCACCGCCGGAGCCAGGGCCTGGACGGCGCTCTGGGCCAGGGTGTCGTGGAGCAGGGCGCTGAGGGGGCCGGACAGGGCCAGCATGGCGGCGGTGGATACCGCGCCCAGGGTAAAGAACAGCCCCAGCGCCACGTGGAAGATCCGGTGCTTCTGGTTCTCCTGCCCCAGCGCCTCCGCCTCGGACACCATGCGGCTCATGGCCAGTGGCAGGCCGGCGGTGGAGAGGGTCAGCAGCAGGCGGTAGACGTTGTAGGCGGCGTAAAAATGGGCCATGCCCTCGCTGTCCAGCAGGTTCCCCAGGGGGATCTTATACAGGGCGCCGATGAACTTGGTGACGGCGATGGTGACCGTCAGGATCATGGCACCGCTCAAAAAGCTCTGCCGACGTGGGTTGCCCATGTATGCCTCCTTACTTCAAAAGCTCCTGGTGAAACTGCCGGAAGGCCTCCAGATTCTCCCGGAGCTTTTCCGGCCGGGTGATGTACTCGTTGGGGTACTTGGCGTGGAACACCCGGCTGATGCGGTTGCCCTGGGGGTCCACCATCTTGGTGGAGCCGCCGGCACCCAGGGACAGGATGCTGTGGAGCTCCTCCATGATGTAGATATTATATAGGCCCTCGGCGCCGGGTATGCACCAGCCCACGTTCTCAAAGCTGCCAGACATGTACTTCTGGCGGTAGAGGTAGTAGGGGGTATAGCCGTGACCGCGCAGAGTCGGGTTGGCGTAGTCCAGCATCTCGCCCACGGCTTCGGGGGCGGGGATGCGCAGCCCCTCCAGCAGGATGCGGCTGCCCTTTTTCAGCGCCAGGGTGTGAACGGTGATATTGTCGGCGCCGTAGGAGAGGCACTTGTCCAGCGTGGCGCGGAAACCCTCGGGCGTGTCCTCCGGGAGTCCGGCAATGAGGTCCATGTTCACGTGGGGGAAGCCCATGGAGGTGGCAAGGGCCATGGCGTCCTCAATGTCCTTGGCGGTGTGGCGGCGGCCGATGGCGGCGAGCACCTTGTCCTCCAGGGACTGGGGGTTGACGCTGATGCGGTCGGCCCCGTGGTCCAGCAGCACCTGGAGCTTGTCCCGGGTGATGGTGTCGGGCCGGCCCGCCTCGATGCAGTACTCCACACAGCCGCCCAGGTCAAAGGAGCGGTTCAGATGGGTCAGCAGACGGTCCATCTGGGCCGCCGTCAGGGTGGTGGGGGTGCCGCCGCCCATGTAGAAGGACTTGATGCGCAGACCCGTCTCCTGCACCATACGCGCCGCATCGGTGATCTCCCGGCACAGCACGTCCAGATAGGGCTCGATCATGGGCAGGGACTTCTCCACCGATTGGGAGACGAAGCTGCAGTAGGCGCAGCGGGTGGGGCAGAAGGGGATGCCCACATAGAGGGAGATGTCGTTGGGAAGCAGGTCCGCCTTGGCGGCGAGGCCCGCCTGGGCCGTCTCGATGGCCAGGCGCCGCCGCTCCGGGGAGACAAAATAGGTTTTGTCCAGGATCCGGTCCACCTGCCGGGGGGACTTGCCCTCCAGCAGAAAACGCTCCGCCAGCTTGCCGGGGCGGATACCCGTGAGAGCGCCCCAGGTGGGCGTCACGCCGGTGACGGCCCGGGCGGCCTTGAAGAAGCTGAGCTTCACCGCCTTCTGCCGCCGCCGCTCCGCCTCGTAGGGGTCCAGTTGGGCATCAATGGCCACTCGGGAGAGGCCCCGGGCGGTCTTCCCCTGCCAGGTGATCTCGGTGGTGGCGGTGGTGTAGACCCCTCCTGCGGACAGGCGCACTACGGCGCAGTGATTCTCATCGGCATCGGCGTCGTATACCGGGCGCTCCTCCGGGAAGAAGGCCAGCAGGCTCTGCTCCACCGCGTAGCGCTCGTCGTGGCCGTGGAATATCAGTTTCATAGCGTATGATCCTCGTCAAAAAGCGGGGCGTGCGTGAAACGTGCACTACCGTCATTGCGAGGCCCCTGTGGGGCCGCGGCAATCCGTTTTCCCCACTAAAAGGAACGGATCCCCACGCCGGTGACGTCGGTCACCGGCTCGGAATGACAGATACTTGCCTTTCACAACACGCCCTTTCGTTTGTTTACATGGAAAGCCCCTGCTTGAGATAGGGGTTGAACCGGCGCTCAAAGTCCAGATCGGTGGGCTCATCATGGCCGGGGAGGACGTGATAACTGCCCTCCAGCCGTCCCAGACGGCCCAGGGAGCGGAGAATGTCCTCATAGCTGCCGTCGGGGAAGTCGGTGCGGCCGCAGGAGCCCCGGAACAGCGTGTCGCCGGAGAAGATAACGCCGTCCGTGAGCAGGCACACGGAGCCGCGGGAGTGACCCGGCGTCTCCCATACGGCGAAGGTGAGGCCGCCCACCGTCACCGTATCGCCCTCGGCGTAGTAGCGCTGGTTGCGGTCCGGGAGCCGGGGGAACTTCAGGTCGTTGTGGACCTCCGGGTCCAGGGTGTCGCCCCGGTGGATATAGACGGGCACGTCCGGGTGACGGGCCAGCAGCCCCCGCACGGCGGTGCAGTGGTCGAAGTGGCCGTGGGTCAGCAGGATGCACTGCAGGACGCAGCCGGACTGGGCCACCATCTGCTCCAGACGGTCCGGCTCGTCGCCGGGGTCGATGAGGGCGCAGACCTTTGCCTCCTCGTCGCACAGGAGGTAGCAGTTGGTCATGATGGGGCCCACCTGCATGGTGTAGATCTTCATAGGCGTTCTCCTTACAAAGAATCGGTGTCCACCACAAGGGTGACGGGGCCGTCGTTCACCGACTCCACCTGCATGTCGGCGCCGAATTCACCGGTTTCAACATGGAAGCCCTTGTCCCGGCACAGCTGCACGAACTTCTCGTACAGGGGGATGGCCAGCTCCGGCCGGGCGGCGGCCAGATATTCCGGGCGGCGGCCCTTTTTGCAGTTGCCGTACAGAGTGAACTGGGAGATCACCAGGATCTGGCCTCCCACGTCGGTGAGGCTCCAGTTCATCTTGTCGTTGTCGTCGTCAAAGATCCGCAGCCCGGTGAGCTTGTCCGCCAGCTTGACGCACTGGGCCTCGGTGTCGTTCTGGCCCACGCCCAGCAGAATGAGAAAGCCCTTGCCGATCTGCCCGGCCACCCGTCCGTCGATGGTGACGGAGGCGCGGCTGACCCGGGTCAATACTGCTCGCATAGATATACTCCTTTGAAAATGGAAATGGGAAAAAAGGAAAAGCATCGCAGATTTCGCGTCCGTAGACGCGAAATCACTTCGCCGGGCGGGCGACCTGCACGACGCCGGAGAGCTGCTCCAACCGGCGCATGACGGTGTGCAGCTGCTCAGCGTTGGACACGATCACGTCCATGGTCACCAGAACGGAGCCGTCGGCAATGATCTGTGCGCTGAGCCCCCGGAACTGGGTTCTGGTGGAGGAGATGACGGTGGAGATATCCACCATCAGATCCGGCCGGTCTCTGGACACCACCTCCAGGGTGGCCTGATACTGGGCGCCGGTTTTATCCGCCCAGCTGACCTTGATCCACCGGCCGTCCTCGTCGCTTTTCCGGCGCTCCGGCGCGGCGTTGGGACAGTCGGCACGGTGGACGGACACACCGCTGCCGCGGGTGATGAAGCCCACCACGTCATCCCCCGGCACGGGGGTGCAGCACTTGGCCAGCTTCACCAGGCAGTTGTCGATGCCCTCCACCACGATGCCGTGGCTGCCGGGCACGTGGCGCTCGGGGCCGGTCCTTTCGGGCTCCTCAGCCTCCGGCTCCCCGGCGGCTGTGTTCTGGTGGGCGCGGAGGATATGGTTGATCTCCTCCCGCAGCCGGCCCACCAGCTTCAGCGCCGTGACGCCGCCGTAGCCGATGGCGGCGTACATGTCGTCCAGGGAGTTGTAATTCAGCTTATTCAGCACAACGGGGAGGTTCTCCTCGTTGGTCAGCTCCTTGAGGGTGATGCCCGTGCGCTTGATCTCCGATTCAAAGGAGGCCTTGCCGGCCACGATGTTCTCGTCCCGGCGCTCCTTCTTGAACCACTGGCGGATCTTGCTGCGGGCGTTGCTGGATTTGGCGATCTTGATCCAGTCCCGGCTGGGGCCGTGGGCGGAGGGGGAGGTCTCCACCTCCACCACGTCGCCGTTGTTCAGCTTGTGGTCGAACTGGACGATGCGGCCGTTGACCTTGGCGGCCACCATGTGGTTGCCCACCTGGGAGTGGATGGTGTAGGCGAAGTCGATGGGCGTGGCGCCGGCGGGCAGATTGATCACGTCGCCGGCGGGGGTGAACACAAACACCTCATCGGCGAACATATCCACCTTCAGGGAGTGGATGAACTCCTCGGCGTCGGCCCCCTCCTGATTCTCCAGCAGGCGGCGGACCCACTCATAGTTTTTCTCGTCCCCGGCGCCCTGGCCGTTCTGCTTGTACTTCCAGTGGGCGGCCACGCCGTACTCCGCCACCTCGTGCATCTCCCGGGTGCGGATCTGCACCTCAAAGGGGATGCCGGACTGGCCCACCACCGTGGTGTGGAGGCTCTGGTACATGTTGGGCTTTGGGGTGCCGATATAGTCCTTGAACCGGCCCAGAATGGGGTGGTACAGGTCGTGAATGATGCCCAGCACGTTGTAGCAGTCCGCCACCGTGTCCACGATGACGCGGAAGGCGATCAGATCGAACACGTCGTTAAGACCCTTGTTCTGGGAATACATCTTGCGGTAGATGCTGTATGGGTGCTTGAGCCGACCGTACACGATGCCGTCAATGCGGCTTTGCGCCAGCCGCTCCTCGATCTGGCGGCGGGTGGCGTCCATAAAGCCCTCATACTCGGCGGCCTTGGCGTCCAGCGCGTCGGTGATTTCCTTGAAGCCCACCGGATCCAGATACTTCAGGCTCAGGTCCTCCAGCTCCCACTTCATCTTCTGCATGCCCAGCCGGTGGGCGATGGGAGCGTAGATCTCCATGGTCTCATAGGACTTCTGCTTCTGCTTGGCGGGGGTCTGATACTCCATGGTGCGCATGTTGTGGAGCCGGTCGGCAATCTTGACGAGGATCACCCGGATGTCCTTGGCCATGGCCATGAGCATCTTGCGCAGATTTTCCATCTGCTCTTGCTCCTTGGAGGTGTAGTGGACGCGGGTCAGCTTGCTGACCCCCTCCACCAGATCCGCCACGGTGGGGGAGAAGAGCCGGGCGATGTCGGCATGGGTGGCGGCGGTATCCTCGATGGTGTCGTGAAGCAGGGCGGCGATGATGGACTCGCTGTCCAGATGCAGCTCCTCCGCCACGATCTGCGCCACGGCCAGAGGATGGGTCACGAAGGGCGAGCCGTCCTTGCGCAGCTGTCCGTCGTGGGATTTCACCGCGAATTCATAGGCGGCGCGGATCTGCTGAAAGTTTGCGCCCGGGTTGTAGCCCCGGATGGCGTCTTCCAGCTGCTGATATCTCTCTTCCAAGGTCATTGCGCCCCACCTCCCCGATGCGGTTGATCCAGAATATCACGGAGCCGATGCAGATAAGGCGACTGCTCCAGGTCCACCTTTTTGCCCTGATCGGTGAGCCGGACGGTGATCTCGTCGCCGTCCCTGCTGTAGGAAAGAAGCCCCCGTTCGGCAAAGACGGCCAGACTGAAGGCAGTGCGCGCAAAGGCGTCGTTGCCGCTTACGGAGGCGGAAAGCGAGCGCAGCAGCGGCAGATAGGGCGCGGTCAGGCGGCCGGCGGAGGCGGTTTTTTGCAGGTTGCGCCAGAGCCGCACGAACTGATCCCGGCTGGGGATCAGGCGCATGGCCTCTCTGGGCAGTACCGTCCCGCCCTTCAGGCACCGGTCCAGCAGCGCCAGCGATTCCTCCTCCCGTCCGCTGGGGGTCAGGGACGGACGCAGATCCACCATCTGCAGCTGGATGGTGCGGCTGCCCCGAAATTCGTTGACCTGCAGATAAAAGGCGGCGTCCACCCGGCTGCCGGGCGGGCAGCCGCAGCTCTCGGCGGTGGCGGAGAAGAAGATGCCGTCGAACTGGGCGCTGCCCTTGGTGAGCCGCAGCTTCAGATGGCGGTTCTGCCCCACGTTCTGGACGCGCTCCAGCGTGGCGCCGCACAGGCAGAACACCGGACGCAGATTGCCGGCGCCATAGGGCTCCAGCTCATCCAGCGCCTCCGCCTCCTCCAGGGTGATGCGGCCCGGCTGGGTGATGGCCACGTCCACGTCCAGACAGGATATGGGTACCTGGCCGCCCCGGTATTCCCGGGCGATTTGATTGATCCGTCTGCGGAAGGCGGGGATATTGTCCGCCTCGATGGTGAAGCCGGCGGCCAGCTCGTGTCCGCCGAAGCCCAGCAGAAGGTCCGAGCACTCCTCCAGCGCGGCGAAGAGATTGAAGCCGCCCCAGCTGCGGCAGGAGCCCTTGCCCACGTTGCCGTTGAGATGGATCATAAAGCTGGGACAGGAGTATTTTTCACTGAGGCGTGAGGCCACGATGCCCACCACGCCCTGGTGCCAGGTGTCGTCGGCCAGGACCAGAGCGCTGCGCTGATCCTCGGGCAGAGCGTCGATCATCTCCAGAGCCTGGGAGTAGATGCCCTGTTCCACGCTCTGGCGCTCCCGGTTCAGCTCGCACAGTTCCCGGGCCAGCTCACGGGCCCGGTCGGGATCCTCGCACAGCAGCAGATCGGCTGCCATATCCGCCGCGCCCATGCGCCCGGCGGCATTGATCCGGGGGGCCAGCACGAAGCCGATCTGCACGGATGTGATGACCCTGTCCGCCAGCCCCGCCTCATCCAGCAGGGCGTGGAGGCCGATGAAGTCGGAGTGATGAATGGTGGCAAGGCCGCGGGACACGATGGCGCGGTTCTCATCGGACATCTGCATGACGTCCGCCACGGTTCCGATGGCGGCCAGCGTGCAGTAGCGGGAGAACAGAGCCTCCTCCCGGTCCGGCCCGGCCAGCGCCAGCGCCAGCTTCAGCGCCACGCCGCAGCCCGCCAGATGCTTGAAGGGGTAGGGGCAGTCCGCCCGGTGGGGATCCACAACCGCCACGGCCTCGGGCAGCTGGTCCTTGCATTCATGGTGGTCGGTGACAACGGTGTCCATGCCCAGAGAGGCGGCGTATGCTACCTCGTCCACCCCGGTGATGCCGCAGTCCACGGTGATCATCAACCTCACGCCCTGCTGATACAGGCTGTCGATGGCGTCGGGATTGAGGCCGTAGCCGTCCTCGATGCGGCGGGGGATGTAGTGGAGCACGTCGGCGCCCCGGCTCTTGAGATAGTCCACCAGGATCACGGTGGCGGTGATGCCGTCCACGTCGTAGTCGCCGTACACGGCGATCTTCTCGCCGTCCGAAATGGCGCGGGAGATGCGCTCCACCGCCTTGTCCATATCCGCCATCAGCAGGGGGGAATGGCTCAGCCGGTGGTCGCACAGCAGGAACTCCGCGGCGGCGGCAGGGTCGTCAATGCCCCGGGAGGCCAGCACGCAGGACACCAGATAGGGGAAGCCTGCGCCCACCAGCCGCGTTACGGCCTCTTCCGATACCGGAGTGAGATTCCACTGCTGAAATTTCATGGTGCGCAAGCCTCCTTTCCTTAGGTAAAAATTACCGGAGTTTATCAATAATAGATTATTATAGCACAAAGGAATAGGTGCGTAAAGCCATTTTTCGCCGGAATTACCCGGTGGAATTGCCGGATTTTACGCGTTGCGCCGTGGGTCGGTGCATGATAATATCAAACCGTCCTCCGGCGCATGAGAGACAGAGAAACGTGCCCCGGAAAACCGGGGCGCGTCATGCGCTGTGAGGACGGAAGAGAAACGGATCGCCGCGTCGCTTCGCTCCCGCAATGACAGGAGAGACAGGGCGCATAAAAAGAACGAGCGGCAAAAGCCGCTCGTTCTTTGGCAGTATGGAGTTCTTAGAACCACAGGCCCCAGGCCAGGAAGCCCAGGCAGGCCACGACGCCGGTGAAGATCAGCACGATGACCAGATAACCCATGACGTCACGGGCGGACAGCTTGGCGATGGCCAGAGCCGGCAGAGCCCAGAACGGCTGGATCATGTTGGTCCACTGGTCGCCCCAGGCGATAGCCATGGCGGTGCGGCCGGCATCGATGCCCAGCCTGGCGCCGGCAGGCATCATAATGGGACCCTGGACGGCCCACTGGCCGCCGCCGGAGGGAACGAAGAAGTTCACGACACCGGCAGCCAGGAAGGTCAGCATGGGGAAGGTGATGTTGTTGGAGATGCTGACGAAGAAGTTGGAGATGACGCTGGCCAGGGACACGCCATCGGCGTTCTGAGCCACCATCATGCCCATGATACCGGCGTAGAAGGGGAACTGCAGCAGGATGCCGGCGGCGCCGGAGGCGGCGTCAGCAATGGCGTCCACATAGCGGCGCAGGCTGCCGTGGAGCAGGATGCCCAGGAACAGGAAGATCATGTTGACGATGTCCAGGTTCAGGGAGTTGCCGACGCTGACGCCCTTCTTGCCCTGCTGGATGAAGTAGATCACGATGTAAGCAAAGCCCATGATCCAGGTGATGGCCCACAGGATCTTGGAGAACTCCAGCTTCTCGGCGGGAGTGCGGTCCTTGCGGTCGGGATAGACCTTCTCAGGCTCATCCTGCAGCAGGGCGGGATCGATGGTCACGGTCTTCTCCTTGGTGGGGTGCATGGCGTAGTTGACCAGAGGCATAAGCACCAGGATGACGGCGCACATGATCAGGTTCACGGGGTGCAGGATGGTCTGGGAGATCTCAGCGGTGTAGGCCACTTCACCGAAGGTGGTGCCGGCGCCGGTCAGCTTCAGGGGGATGGAGCCGGACAGACCGACGTGCCAGATCACGAAGCCGGAGTAGGCGGAGGCGATCAGCAGGGGGTAGTCAACGGTGGGCACGCGCTTGACGACTTCCTTGGCCAGCAGGGCGCCGACGACCAGGCCGAAGCCCCAGTTCAGCCAGCAGCAGATGGTGGACACCACGGTGGTGACCACGATGGCCTGCATGTTGTTGTGGCAGATGCTGGCGATGGCGCGCAGCACCTTCTTCATGGGGCCGGAGGAGGCGGCGGCGGAGCCGAACACCACGACCAGAGCCATCTGCATGGCGAAGCCCAGCAGGCTCCAGAAGCCCTTGCCATTGCCCCAGGCGTCCAGAATGCTGGTGGAACCGTCGAAGGAAATGACGGGCAGCTTGGTGGCGATCAGCGCGCCGATGAAGACCACGATGGTCAGGATGATGGCGAACAGGAACGCATCAGGCAGCCAGCGGTTGACCACGCGAACGCAGGCGTTGGTGAACTTTTTGAACATACTCGTTCTCACTCTCCTATTATTTTCTATCGGTTTTGGCTCTCTTCCGGAGGGACTGCCGGCCCCCTCGTGAAAAGATAAACAGACATGTTCATTTTATAACAATCTTCCAAAAAAGCAAGATGACGCGATGAGAAAAGATTAACAAAACGTGAACGGCCCTTCTGTGCAGAATAGACAAATCGTGCCGGGTATTATCACCGAATCGGCGCTTTTACACCTTTTATATTTAGAGTTGCCGATTTGTTATCAACGCACCTTCAGACAAACCCAAGCAAAGGAAAAGCAAAGGAAAGCAGAGGTTACCAGAGGTTAGGAGAGGTTAGCAGAGGTTAGCAGAGGTTAGCGGAGGTTAGCGGAGGTTAGCGGAGGTTAGCGGAGGTTATCAAACAAAAGCTAAGCAAACCTCCAAAGACAAAGAAAAAGAAAAAGACAAAGAAAAAGAAAAAGACAATGACAAGTAAAAGAGAAAGAGAAGACGAAAAAGAGAAAAGGCGCGCCGCAGACGGCGGCGCGCTTCACACCCGCCCCATGAAAAACGGGTGAAAAATTACTTGAAATAGTTCGTCGAAAAAAGAGGAAATCGGGGGAAAACTGGTATATATTACGAGAGATTTTTTGACCCGGTTCCGGGCAGGGGGGAGCGTAGGGGCCGGGTCGCCGTCACCGGAATCCGGCGGGCGGGTCGGTCTGCTCCGGGACGCGCTCCATGCCCTTGATGCGCCTGACCGCCAGATAGTATCCCACGCCGGTCTGCTCCATGTAGGGGGTCAGCCAGACGGAGAGGACGCCGAAGGTGAAGACGGACAGGACTGCCCAGCCCAGGAAGCTGAGATCCAGAAGAAACAGGTCCGTCTTAAACCCGTAGGTCTGCTCCTTGCTCAGGGCGATGGCGTCCCACACGCGCAGGGACGGATCCTCCAGCAGGTTATAGAGGGCGAAGCGGTAGCGGTAGGCCGCCACGATGCCGGGGACGATGAACAGCAGCGACCACAGCAGGATCAGCGACGCCTCCACAACAGCCAGCCAGATCACCCGCCCGGCGACGGCCACGCCGGAAAACAGGGTGGAGTACGGCATGGGACGGCCCCGGCGGATGCCCAGATGGTACAGCGCGAAACCGGCGTGCAGCACCACGCCCAGAAGCATGACTGCCACGCTGATAAACGTGGATACGGCGGGCGGGATGTCCGCGGAGCGGGCCAGGAGGTCCGGAACGGGGAGCTGGGGGTAGTACACCCGCAGATACTCCGCCATGGTGCCGGAGGTGAAGGTGTCCAGATAGTCCATGCCTTTGGTGATGAGCAGATAGAGCAGGGCAAACAGCCAGGGCGACACGGCGGCGCCCCGGAGGATCGCCTTTGCCTCCTGTTTCAGCTGTACCCGGTCCAGCATGCCTGTCACATCCTTTCCGCCCGCCAATGAGACGGTTTTTTCGGTGATCAGTATAGCACCGCCCGGCATAAAATACAAGAGTCCCGGCCTGTCCCGCCGCGGTCCGCCGCAGGCGTCGTATGGCAACGAATTCCATCGAAAACACGGCGAAAGTGGGCGGGAAGTACTGGACAATGCTCAAAAATTGTAGTAAACTATAGCGCAGTATGTGGTGGCGTAGCGCCACCAGAGTAGTAAGATGAGGTGAAGACAATGGCACAAGCTTTCTTTGGCGGCGTTCATCCCAACGACATGAAGGCCGCAACCAATGAGAAGGCCATCGAACAGCTGGCAGCGCCGGCGGAAGTGGTCATTCCCATGTCCATGCACATCGGTGCGCCTTGCAAGCCCATCGTCGCAGTTGGCGATCACGTCAAGATCGGACAGAGGATCGGTGAGCCCGGCGGTTTCGTTTCCGCCCCCATCCACGCCTCCGTGTCCGGCACGGTGAAGGCTGTGGAGCCCCGCCCCTCCTCCATGGGCGGTACGGTGATGAGCGTGGTGATCGAAAACGATTTCCAGAACACCGTGTCCGAGGAGGTCAAGCCCGTTGCCGATCCCGACAGCCTGACACCCGAGCAGCTGACGGAGATCGTCAAGAACGCGGGCATCGTGGGCCAGGGCGGCGCGACCTTCCCCACCCACGTGAAGATCAGCTCCGGCCTGGGCAAGGTGGACTATGTGATCATCAACGCCGCCGAGTGCGAGCCCTACATCACCGGCGACCACCGCACCATGCTGGAGCGGCCCGAGCAGGTCATCAAGGGCGCCACGCTGCTGGCAAAGTGCTTCGGCGTGGACAAGGTCTACATCGGCGTGGAGGCCAACAAGCGCAACGCGGCGGAGGTGCTCAACGCCAAGATCGCCGAGCTGAAGGCCCCCGTGGTGGTGGAGGTCCTCCACACCCGGTACCCCCAGGGCGCTGAGAAGCAGCTCTGCCAGGCTATCTCCGGCCGGCAGGTGCCCTCCGGCAAGCTGCCCGCCGACGCAGGCTGCTGCATTTTCAACCTGAACACCACCTGCGCCATCTACCGCGCCGTGTACACCGGCATGCCCGTGGTGAACAAGATCGTCACCGTGTCCGGCTCCGGCGTCATCGAGCCCAAGAACCTGGAGTGCCCCATCGGCACCCCCATCAGCAAGCTGTTTGACGCCTGCGGCGGCCTGAAGGACGACACCTACAAGCTGATCATGGGCGGCCCCATGATGGGTATGGCCCAGTACACCACCGACGTGTCCGTGGGCAAGGGCACGGGCTGCATGCTGGCTTTCGCCGGCAAGGAGGAGAAGTACGTCGAGAATCCCCAGTGCATCCGCTGCGGCAAGTGCGTGGGCGTGTGCCCCATCCGCCTGGAGCCCGTGTTCATGTACAAGTACCTGATGAAGGGCAACTGGGAGGCGTTCCGCGATCAGCTCCACGGCATGGACTGCATCGAGTGCGGCGCCTGCACCTACACCTGCCCGGCCCGGCTGCCCCTGACCCACGCCTTCCGCATGGGCAAGCAGCAGGTCAACAACGCGAGAATGGCCGCCAAGGCCAAGGCCGACGCCGAAAAGGCCGCGGCCGCCAAGAAGGAGGCGTAAACCATGACTGATTACAAAAATCTGAAGCTGATCGCGTCCTCCTCCCCCCACATCCGCTCCGATGTGAACACCCGGTCCATCATGCTGGACGTGATCATCGCCCTGCTGCCCGCTCTGGCCATGAGCGTGTGGAACTTCGGCCACTGGAACTTCCGGGCCCTGACCATGACGGTGGTCAGCGTCATCAGCTGCGTGTTCTGGGAGTGGCTGTACCGCAAGCTGCTGAAGAAGCCCCAGATGATCGGCGATCTGAGCGCCGTGGTCACCGGCATGCTGCTGGCCTTTGTGTGCCCCGTCACCATCCCCTACTGGATGATCGTGCTGGGCGCCTTCTTCTCCATCGTGGTGGTCAAGCAGCTCTACGGCGGCATCGGCTGCAACTTCCTGAACCCCGCTCTGGCCGGCCGCGCCATTCTGGTGGCCAGCTTTGCCGGCGCCATGACCACCTGGGCCGCCGCCGACGCGGTGATCCCCGTGTTCTCATCCACGGCTGACGTGGTCACCGCCGCCACCCCCCTGAAGATGATCGGCGATGCGCTGGGCAGCGAAAATATCCCGCAGACCTTTGCCGAGCTGACGGGCAAGTACTCCGTGGCCGACATGTTCCTGGGCAAGATCGGCGGCTCCCTGGGCGAGACCTCCGCCCTGATGCTGCTGCTGGGCGGCATCTATCTGCTGATCCGCAAGGTCATCTCCTGGCAGATCCCCGTGGCCTTTATCGGCACCGTGGCCATCATCAGCCTGATCTCCGCCCCCGCCGGCGTCAGCAGCGTGGACTACATGCTCTACAGCGTGCTGGGCGGCGGCTTGTTCCTGGGCGCCATCTTCATGGCCACCGACTACGCCACCTCCCCCGTCACCAAGCTGGGCCAGCTGATCTTCGGTATCGGCTGCGGCCTCATCACCTGCTTCATCCGGCGCTTCGGCTCCTATCCCGAGGGCGTGTGCTACTCCATCCTCATCATGAACTGCACCACCTGGCTGCTGGATAAGTACATCCGCCCCGTGATCTACGGAGCACCCAAGAAGGAAAAGAAGGAGGCGGCTGCGAAATGAAGAACATGAGCGCCAAATTCGTGCTGAAAGTGGCCGGCACCCTGACTGCCATCGCCCTGGTGGTGGCCGCCCTGCTGGGTCTGGTCAACTCCGTCACCTGGCAGCCCATCCAGGACCTCCAGAGGGAGGCCACCGAGAAGGCCCTGCAGGCAGTGGCCACCGATCCCAGTGCCACCTTTGAGCAGGTGGAGATCACCGATGCGGTCCGCGAGGCCGCCAACGCCTACCGCGGCAAGCTGCTGGAGATGTACAAAGTGTCCACCGGCGGCTACGCCTGCAAGGTGTCCGCCTCCGGCTCCCAGGGCATGATCCAGATGATCGTGGGCGTGGACGCCGAGGGCAAGGTCACCGGCGTGTCCGTGGTGGAGAACGCCGAGACCGCCGGCATCGGCTCCCGCGTCATGGAGAACGAGACCATCGACTCCATCGGCATGGGCGTGCTGGATCAGTTCAAGGGCCTGTCCGGAGACGGCACACTGAAGGTGGGCAAGACCGTGACGCCCGTCTCCGGCGCCACCGTGTCCACCAAGGGCATTACCGCCGGCGTCAACGCCGCTCTGGCCGCTGTGAAGGCCATGGGCTGAGAAAGGGGGAGGACTGAATCGTGAACGTGAAAAAGCAATTCAAGGAGGGTCTGCTGACCCAGAACCCGGTGCTGGTCCAGCTGCTGGGCATGTGCTCCACCATGGCCATCACCACGTCCATCATGAACGGACTGGGCATGGGCGTCAGCGTCATCATCATCCTGACCCTCTCCAACGTCATCATTTCGCTGCTGCGCAAGATCATTCCCAACGAGGTCCGCATCGCCTGCTTCATCGTGGTCATCGCCGGCTTCGTCACCTGCGTGCAGCTGCTGCTCAAGGCCTTCCTGCCGGATATCGACAAGAGCTTGGGCGTATTTATCCCGCTGATCGTGGTCAACTGCATTATCCTGGGCCGCGCCGAGGCCTTTGCCTCCAAGAACTCTGTGGGCGCCTCCTTCCTGGACGGCATCTTCCAGGGCCTGGGCTACACGGTGGTGCTGCTGATCATGTGCTTCTTCCGTGAGCTGTTTGGCGCCGGCAAGCTGCTGGGTATCCAGATCATGCCGGAGGGCTACACCAATATCGGCGTGCTGACGCTGCCCGTGGGCGGCTTCCTCTGCCTGGGCACGCTGATCGCCGTGATGCAGTGGGCCCTGGCCAAGTCCGCGAAGAAGAAAGAGAACAAGGAAAAGGAGGCGGAGTAAGTCATGAGTATCACCAGTCTGCTCGCCATCTCCCTTGGCGCTATTCTCACCAACAACTTCATCTTCGCCCAGTTCCTGGGCATCTGCCCCTTCCTGGGCGTCTCCAAGAAGATCGACACCGCCGTGGGCATGGGCGCCGCCGTGACCTTCGTCATGGGTCTGGCCTCCGCCGTGTGCTACGGCATCAACCGCCTGCTGGTGGCCGCCGGCCTGGAGTACATGCAGACCGTGGCCTTCATCCTGGTCATCGCCGCGCTGGTGCAGTTTGTGGAGATGTTCCTGAAGAAGAACGTCCCCACCCTGTACACCGCCCTGGGCGTGTATCTGCCCCTGATCACCACCAACTGCGCCGTGCTGGGCGTGGCCCTGCTGAACGTGCAGAACGACTATAACTTCATCCAGTCCGTGGTGTACGGCATCACCGGCGGCCTTGGCTTCCTGCTGGCCATCTTCCTGTTCGCGGCTGTCCGCGAGCAGCTGGAGTTTGCCGACAACCCCAAGTGCTTCGACGGTTTCCCCATCGCCCTGATCACTGCCGGCCTCATCGCCCTGGCCTTCATGGGCTTCAGCGGCCTGCAGGTCTGGCCTATGTAAGGAGGGAACGGAACGATGAATATTGTCTATGCTGTGATCGTACTGGGCGCCATGGCCGTGATCTTCGGATTGATCCTGGCCATCGCCGCCAAGGTTTTTGAGGTGGAGGTGGATCCCCGCCTGCCCCAGATCCAGGCCGCTCTGGCCGGCGCCAACTGCGGCGGCTGCGGCTATCCCGGCTGCGCCGGCTGCGCCGAGGCCATTCTGAACGGCAAGGCTCCCGTCAGCGCCTGCGCTCCCGCCGGCGCCGAGGGCGCCGCCAAGATCGCCGCCATCATGGGCATGGAGGCCCCCGCCGGCGAGAAGAAGGTGGCCCACGTGCTGTGCAACGGCGGCACCAACGCCGTGAAGAACTTTGAGTACCGCGGCGTCAGCGACTGCCTGGCCGCCACCAAGGTCTGCGGCGGCGACGCGTCCGCCTGCCGCTACGGCTGCCTGGGCTTCGGCTCCTGCGTGGCCGTCTGCAAGTTCGACGCCATCCACATCGGCGAGAACGGCGTTGCCGTCGTCGACAAGGAGAAGTGCACCAACTGCGGCGCCTGCCGCGAGGCCTGTCCCCGCAAGCTGATCGTGGAGGTCCCCTACAAGCAGAAGGTGTTTGTCAACTGCTCCAACAAGGACCGCGGCCCCGCCGTCACCAAGGTCTGCGCCAACTCCTGCATCGCCTGCGGCATGTGCGAGCGCACCTGCAAGTTCGACGCCATCCACGTGGTGAACAACGTGGCCGTCATCGACTACGACAAGTGCCGCAACTGCACCATGTGCGCCAAGGCCTGCCCGCGCAATGCCATTGAGCCCATCCCCACCGCCGAGGAGAAGGAGAAGTTCAAAGCCGCGCAGAAGGCCGCCGCCGAGCGCAAGGCTGCCGCCGCCAAGGCTGCTGCCGAAAAGGCCGCCGCCGAGAAGGCCGGTCAGTAAGCGCTTGCCGAATAACGCGAAACGAGATCTGCCGTATGGCAGATCTCGTTTTTTGTGTAATTGGCGACAGCTTGCCCCTCATCCGGCGCTACGCGCCACCTATACACCGTCGTGTCAGCCGCTTTTCGCTCCCGTCGGTCGTGAAAACCGGGACACTTCCTCGATTCCGCCTCGCTGTAAAACATAGGGTTCCCACGGCAAACCAGCGAAGCGTTTGTCGTGGGAAGAGGAGGCACAACGAAGTGAGCGAGACGTGGCGCTTGCGCCGCGGCGAGAGATACGCAGTTTGTGTCGACGAGGCGGCGCTACGGCGAAATCCCCCCAAGGGGAAGGCTTTTTGGGGAGCAGCGCAACAGGCTTCCCCTTGAGGGGAAGCTGGCTGCCCAAAGGGCAGACTGATGAGGTGGAAAGGCCGCAGCATTATTCCGGATCATTCCGCCGGATGATGGCGCTCCGGCCCACGTTCTGGGTGGTGCCGGACTGCTTTTCCAGCAGCTTGCCGATCTCGTCGCTGACGGCGTTCACTTCCTCGCCGAACTCCCGGGCCGACATCCGCAGCACGCCGGAGCGCACGGCGGAGAGCTGGATCAGCGCGTCGGAGGTCACCACCCGCACCTGCTGGTTCTTGCCGATCTCCTGCACCAGCTTTTCGATATACGTGTCCGCCGTCTCGTGCTCCTTAGTGTACACCACCCGCAGCCCGTTGAAGTCGAATTTCTCGCCCCGGCTCTGGGGCACCCGGTAGCCGTCGAACACCAGCACCACCTCGCAGCGGGTAAAGGCGGCAAAGCCGGTCAAGAGCTCCATCAGCTTGTCCCGGGCGGCGGCAAGCTCCGCCTGAGCCAGGGCCTTCAGGTCGTCCCAGGCGAAGATCACGTTGTAGCCGTCCACGATGAACCACCGTTTTTTGATCTCTGTGACGGCGTCGGCGTCACCGGAGAAGGTGGCGGAAGGCGCGCGGTAGGCGGGCCGCTTAATGGGCCCGAACTCCCGGAGCATGATGGCCTCCAGCTCCTTCTCATCCAGATACAGGTTCCGTCCCCGGACGGCCGGCGTGTAGGGCGGCTCTTTTTTAAGGCAGCTCTCCAGGTGCATGTACTCGCCCACCTTGTCCCACTTGACGGTGAAGCCGCCGCCGTGGGCGCAGAACACGGAGTCCGGCGTGTTGTCCAGATCGCTTTCCGGGTCGTAATCCAGAGCGGCGATCACCGCTTCCGGATCGTGGCAATCGTCGTAGCCGTCCGGCTCCAGCAGCAGCCGGCCCCGTCCGCCGGTGTAGGATGCCACCTGGTTGGCATAATCGTTCATGGCGGTGACGGGGGCCCGGCCCCGCAGCAGGCTCAGCTCCCCCGCCGTCTCCGGCGGATCCAGTGTGCCGTGGCGGGCGCGGATGTCGTTGATGGCCCGGCCCAACTGGGCTGCCGGCACCTCCAGCCGGAAGGCGTACCAGGGCTCCAGCAGTTTTGACTTTGCCTGCATCAGCCCCTGGCGCACCGCCCGGTAGGTGGCCTGGCGGAAGTCCCCGCCCTCCGTGTGCTTGATGTGGGCCCGCCCGGCGGCCAGGGTGATCTTCATGTCGGTGACGGGCGAGCCGGTCAGCACGCCCAGATGGGTCTTCTCCGCCAGATGGGTCAGGATTAGCCGCTGCCAGTTCCGGTCCAGCGCGTCCTCGCTGCAGGCGGAGACGAACTGCAGGCCGCTGCCGGGGGGCAGGGGCGAGAGCAGCAGGTGGACCTCTGCGTAGTGGCGCAGGGGTTCGTAGTGGCCCACGCCCTCCACCGTGTCCTCAATGGTCTCCTTGTAGAGGACCCGGCCGCTGTCGATCTCCACGTCCACGCCGAAGCGCCGGGCGATGAGGCTCTTGAGGATCTCCGCTTGGATCTGTCCCATGAGGCTCACGTGGATCTCCCTGAGCCGCTGGTCATATGAGATGCGCAGCAGGGGATCCTCCTCCTCCAGTGTCCCCAGCTTTGGCAGCATGGTCAGCGTGTCGACCCCGTCGGGGAGCGCCACGCGGTAGGTCATCACCGGCTCCAGCCGGGGCGGCTTTCCAGCGCTCTCCGCGCCCAGCCCCTGGCCGTTTTGGGTGGCGGTGAGCCCGGTGACGGCGCAGACGCCGCCGGCGCGGACCTCCTCCACTGTGGTAAATCTGGCGCCGGTGTAGAGCCGCAGCTGGTTGACCTTCTCGCTCTTGTCCCCATAGCTCACCGTATCCTTCACCCGCAGCGCTCCGCCGGTGATCTTCAGATACGTCAGCCGGTTGCCCTGGCTGTCGTGGGCGATCTTGAACACCCGCGCGCCGAACTCCGGCGGATAAGCCCGGGGCAGCATGTACCGCGCCAGGTCGTCCAGAAAGGTGTCCACGCCGCTGAGCTTCAGGCCGGAGCCGAACCAGCAGGGGAAGATCTGCCGGGCGGCAATGACCTGCCCGATCTCCTCCGGGGTCAGTGTGCCGTTTGCCAGATAGGTCTCCATCAGATCCTCCCGGCACATGGCGGCCTGCTCCATAAAGTCGGGACTCCCGGCATCGGCGCAGTCGATCCCCAGCTCCCGGCGCAGGTTCTCCAGCAGCTCCGCCCGGTCGTGGCGGGCAAAATCCATTTTGGTGACAAAAATCACCGTGGGCACGGCATAGCTCTCCAGCAGCCGCCAGAGGGTGCGTGTGTGGGCCTGGACGCCGTCGATGCCGCTGATGACCAGAATGGCGTAGTCCAGCACCTGCAGCACCCGCTCCGTCTCGCCGGAGAAGTCCACGTGGCCGGGGGTATCCAGCAGAGTCACGTTCCAGTCCCCCAGGGTCAGCTGGGCCTGGCTGGCGAAGATGGTGATGCCCCGCTGTCGCTCCAGCTCGTGGGTGTCCATGGCGGTGTCGCCGCTGTCCACCCGCCCGGTGCGGCGCAGCAGTCCGGCGCGATATAAAATTGCCTCGGCCAGCGTGGTCTTTCCCGCGTCCACGTGGGCCAGGATCCCGACGGTCACATTCTGCATAATCGGCATGTCCTTTTCCATCTTTTTGAGGCTATTTTACCACATTCCCGGCCCGATGGCAAAGAAAAACGCCCCACGGTTGCGGGAATCGTCCGGATGTGGTATGATCACGTCAAAGAGAAAGGAGCGGATCACTATGTTCGGGAGAATCGGTTTTATCGGCACCGGCGCCATGGGCGGCGCGGTGGCGCAGATTGTGTCGGAAGCCGCGCCGGACGCGGCGCTGTACCTGTCCAACCGCACGGCGGCCAAGGCGGCGGCTCTGGCGTCGCACCTGAGCGGCGCCCGCGTCAGCACCAACGCCGGGATCGCCGAAGAGTGCGGCCTGATCTTCCTGGCTGTCAAGCCCCAGATGATGCCCGGCGTGCTCTCGGAGATCGCCCCGGTGTTGGCCGGGCGGCGGGACCGCTTCGTGCTGGTGACCATGGCGGCGGGACTCACCATGGAGACCATCCGGTCCATGGCCGGCGGAGAGTACCCCGTGATCCGCATGATGCCCAACACCCCCATCACCGTGGGCGCCGGCGCGGTGCAGTACTGCGGCCTCGGCGTCACGGAGGAGGAACTGGGGGATTTTGCCGCGCTGCTGTCCGGCGCGGGCACGGTGGATCCCCTGCCGGAGCACCTGATTGACGCTGCCTCCGCCGTTTCCGGCTGCGGACCGGCCTATGTGGATCTCTTTCTGGAGGCGCTGGCTGACGGCGGCGTGGCCTGCGGTCTGCCCCGGGCCAAGGCCATGGCCTACGCCGCGGCGATGGTGGAGGGCGCGGCGCGAATGGCACGGCTTTCCGGCGCCCATCCCGGCACGCTGAAAGACGCGGTGTGCTCCCCGGCGGGCAGCACCATCCAGGGTGTCCGCGCCCTGGAGCGCGGCGCGTTCCGCGGCACGGTCATGGAGGCGGTGATCGCGGCGTTTGAAAAGAACCGGGAGCTGGGCCGGAAAGAGTGATTGCACGGAATCCTGAAACCGGTGGCTGGAAAGGGATCTGACAGCCCAATGCGGGCATCATCCCTTTTTGCATGACCGCGTCAAAACAACACGTCTTAGGGGGAGGAAAAACCATGAATCCAAATGATTTTATCATTCGTCCGGAGAAGCAGGAGGACTACAGAGAGGTGGAGTACCTGGTCCGGGAGTCCTTCTGGAACGTGTACCGCCCGGGCTGCAGCGAGCACTATGTGATCCACGTGCTGCGGGACGATCCGGCCTTTGTGAAGGAGCTGGACTTCGTCATGGAGCAAGAAGGCCGGATCATCGGGCAGAACATGTTCATGCGGACGGTCATCAACGGTGACGACGGCCGGGATATCCCCGTTCTCACCATGGGCCCCATCGGCATTACGCCGGAGCTGAAGCGCAGGGGCTACGGCAAAAAGTTGCTGGACTACTGCCTGGAGAAGGCCGCCGCCATGGGCTTCGGCGCGGTGCTGTTCGAGGGCAACATCCGCTTTTACGGCCACTGCGGCTTTACCTATGCCAGAGAGTTCGGCATCCGCTACCACGACCTGCCGGAGGGGGCCGACGACTCCTTCTTCCTCGGCAGGGAGCTGATCCCGGGGTACCTGGACGGCATCACCGGCGTGTATCAGACGCCCCGGGGCTACTACGTGGACGACGCGGACGTGGAGGAATTTGACAAGGCGTTTCCGCCGAAGGAGAAGCTGAGGCTGCCGGGACAGATCTTCTGAGCGAACCTGCTTTGATCCCGGAGAAAGGGGAGGGCTGAGCGATGGAATGCAAACGCTGCCGGGAATCGGATTACCAGGCGGTCTGCGATTTTCTGATCGCGCTGAACGGCGCAGACAGAACGCACATCAACTGGAACTGGGCGCGGCTGGAGTGGATGTGGGAGCATCCGGAATTTGACAAGTCCGCCAAGTCCGCCATCGGGCTCTGGTGGGATGGCGGCAGAGTCGTGGGCGCGGCCATCTACGACATGTACTTTGGGGAGGCCTTCTGCGCGGCGCTGCCGGAGTACGCGGCCCTGTATCCGGAGATCCTGGCGTACGCATACCGGGAACTGAAAGACGATGCCGGGCTCGGCATCGCCATCTGCCGCGACAATGCCGGAGAAATCCGGGCGGCAGAGGCGCTGAGCTTTGCTCCGGCGGAGCAGAGGGAGACGGTGATGCGCCTGGCTCTGGACCGGCTTCCACCGGCGAGGCTGCCGGAGGGCTTTTCCCTGGCGGAGCTGGACGCGGCGCAGGAGGCGTATGACTTTCAATGGCTGCTGTGGCAGGGCTTTGACCACGGCACGGACCGGGCGGCGTTTGAGAGGGAGGACCCCGTCGTTCCGCAGGTCCGCCGGCATTTCAACAAGCACCTCAGCCTGACCGCCACGGCGGCGGGCGGAGAAAAGGCCGCCTATTGCTGCGTGTGGGTCCACCCGCACACCGATTACGCCTATGTGGAGCCGGTGTGCACCGTTCCTGCGTACCGGGGCAGGGGGATTGCCTCTGCGCTCCTGTCGGAAGCGCTGCATCGGGCGAAGTCCCTCGGCGCGAAAGAAGCCTATGTGATCTCCGACCTGGCCTTTTATGAGAAACTGGGCTTTGAAACGGCGCGGCAGTACACCTTTTACTGGAAAACGTAAGCAAGGAGACGGAGAAAACAACATTTTCACAGCCGCGAATCGCCGCCTGCGGGCGGCGATTCGCGGCTTCTATCGGCCTTGCTCCCCGCATATACATGTACCGTCAAAGCACATGTGGGGAGTGGTAGGCTATCAAAGAGAATCTGGAGCAGCGGGCCGAGCAGCTGGCCCTTTACCTGATAGAAAACCGCACGACCGTGCGGGCCGCCGCCAAGAAGTTCGGCGTCAGCAAATCCACGGTACATGCGGTAGTAACAGTTTGGAACGGTTCATCTGGTGGGTGGCGTGAGCTGTGTAACGCAAGATGTTGTGGTTTGGAAGTATGGGCAGTTTTCAAGGGCAGGAGCCGCGGCTCCTGCCCTTAAAGCGTTGACAAACCCATCGGGAGAGGTTCCGACACGCATGGGGAGATTGTGAAGAGGGGATGGGAGTCCCCTCTTCACGTTAAATCAAAGCGAATTCAGGAACAATTTTGAATGTTCCTGAATTCTCCCTCAAGCTGCCGACACTTTGTCGACAGCTTGAGGGCAGAAGCCGCGGCTTCTGCCCTTGTATACTGCTCTATGATGCTGCCGATCGCTTAGGCGCATTTATAGAGGATTTGTTCAGGTCCCCTGATGATCGCTTTACCGCTTTATTCCGGCACTGCCTTGACAAATGCCCCCGGGCGGTATATCTTAATTTGCGAACGATCCGCATTTCTCGAAGGGACCGACTGCCGTCATGGATAAGGAAAGGAGCTGAGAGCATGAAAAAGCGCCTGCTTGCCTGTTTGGCTGCGCTGTTGGCTGCCGTCGTGTTCTTCTCCGCCCTCTACGTCGTCCTGGAGGCCGATCACGACTGTGGCGGCGAGAACTGCTCCATTTGCGCACAGATCAGCGCCTGCGAGGATCTGCTCCGTCAGCCGGGAGCCTGTCTGGCTGCGCTGGCTCTTACCCTGTTTGCCTGCAGCTTGGCTCTGACCGGAGAGAAGCGCCGGGAAGACGAGTCCTTTCTGTCTACTCCTGTCACACTGAAGGTCAAGCTTTCAAACTGAATTCGTCGATAACAAGGGGTAGTCTATCCATTCGGATAGGCTCTTTCGGCCATGCCGCCCCTTGTCTTTTTATACCCATTTTTCGACGCAATGAAGTTTGGAGGCTATTATTATGAAGAAATATGTACCTGTTATCCTTGCCGTCTGCCTGCTCCTGAGCCTGCTGGCCGCGTGCGGACGGTCCGGCTCCGCCTCTGACGGCGGGAAACTGAAGATCGTCACCACCATTTTCCCGGCATACGACTGGGTCATGAACATTCTGGGCGAACGGGCTGACAGCGCGGAGGTCACCATGCTGCTGGACAGCGGCGTGGATCTGCACAGCTATCAGCCCACGGCCGACGACATGGTGAAGATCGCCTCCTGCGACGTGTTCATCTACGTGGGAGGCGAGTCCGACGAGTGGGTGGAGGATGCGCTGCAGGAGGCCACCAATCAGGACATGGTGGTGGTGAACCTGCTGGAGGCCCTGGGTGACGCCGCCAAGGAGGAGGAAGTGGTAGAGGGCATGGAGGCCGACCACGGCGAAGAGGGCGAGGAGGAAGAGGAGTACGACGAGCACGTGTGGCTGAGCCTGCGCTGCGCCGCCGTCCTCTGCAGCCGGATCGCTGAGGCGCTGGGGCGGGCAGATCCTGCCAACGCCGCCGATTACACCGCCAACGCCGCCGCCTACGCCGAGAAGCTGAGTAAGCTGGACGCAGACTATCAGTCCGCTGTGGACGCCGCGGCGGTCAAGACCGTCCTGTTCGGGGACCGTTTCCCCTTCCGCTATCTGACTGACGACTACGGACTCACCTATTATGCTGCCTTTGTGGGCTGCTCCGCCGAGACGGAGGCCAGCTTTGAGACCATCGTCTTTCTGGCGAACAAGGTGGATGAACTGGGGCTCAAGGCCATTTTGCAGATCGAGAGCGCTGACGGCTCCATCGCCCGTACCATCCGGGAGAATACCCGAAGCGGCGACCAGGCGCTTCTGACGCTGGACTCCATGCAGTCTGTCACGGCCAAGGATGTGGCCGGCGGCGTCACATATCTCACCATCATGGAGGACAATCTGGCCGTCCTGACGGACGCGCTGCGGTAAGGAGGCAATCGGCATGGCACTCATCACCTGTCAGGACCTCGCTCTGGGTTACGAGGGGCGCAGGATCCTCAGCGGACTCTCCTTCGCCGTGCATGCGGGCGACTACCTCTGCATCCTGGGGGAAAACGGATCGGGGAAAAGCACCTTGATGCGCACCGTCCTGGGCCTTCAGCCGCCTGTTTCCGGGGAGATCCGGATGGATGACGGGCTCCACGCCAAGGGGATCGGCTACTTGCCTCAGCAGACGGCGATCCAGAAGGACTTCCCCGCCTCCGTGTGGGAGGTGGTGCTGTCCGGCTGTCAAGGCAGCTGCGGCATGCGGCCCTGCTACACGAAAGCGGAAAAGCAACGGGCGCTGGACAACATACAAAGCCTGGGGCTTGCGCCCCTGCTGCGCCGCTGCTACCGGGATCTGTCCGGCGGCCAGCAGCAGCGGGTGCTGCTGGCCCGTGCCCTTTGTGCCACATCCAGTCTTTTGTTTCTGGATGAGCCGGTGTCCGGCCTGGACCCCAAGGTCACCGCAGAGCTTTATGCTCTGATCCGCAGGCTGAATCACGAGCAGGGCATCACCGTCATCATGATCTCCCACGACGTCGGCGCCGCCCTGCATTACGCCAGCCATATTCTGCACATCGGCGAGACCACATTCTTCGGGACGAAGGAGGCCTATCTGCGCAGCGGGTTGGCCAGGCGTTTTACAGAGGGGGGTGAGGCGGAATGACCGCAATCTGGGAAAAACTGACGATCTATCTCCAGTACCCCTTCGTGCGCTACGCGCTGATCGTGGGCGTCCTCATCGCCCTGTGCTCGTCGCTGCTGGGTGTGACCCTGGTGCTCAAGCGCTTCTCCTTCATCGGTGACGGCCTGTCCCACGTTGCCTTCGGCGCTATGGCCATCGCCGGTGTGCTGCATCTGACGGATGACATGCTGCTGGTGCTGCCTGTCACGGTGATCTGCGCCGTGCTGCTGCTGCGCACGGGACAGCACACGAAGATCAAGGGAGATGCCGCCATTGCCATGATCTCCGTTGGTGCCCTTGCTGTCGGATACCTGCTGCTGAACCTGTTTTCCACCTCCGCCAACCTCTCCGGCGACGTGTGCTCCACGCTGTTCGGCTCCACCTCCATCTTGACGCTGACGAAGACGGAGGTCTGGCTGTGTGTGGCACTGTCCGTGGCTGTGGTGGCCATCTTCCTCTTCTTCTACAACAAGATCTTCGCCGTCACCTTCGACGAGGATTTTGCCCGGGCCACCGGCACCTGCGCCGGAACTTACAACCTGCTGATCGCCGTAGTGATCGCGGTGATCATCGTGCTGGCTATGAATCTGGTGGGCTCGCTGCTGATCTCAGCCCTTATCATTTTCCCGGCTATGTGCGCCATGCGCCTGTTCCGCAGCTTCCGCAGCGTCACGGTCTGCTCCGCCGTCGTGTCGGTGTGCGCGGCCCTGCTGGGGATCTTGATCTCTATTCTGGCCAGCACCCCGGTGGGCTCCACCATCGTGGCGGTGGATATCGCCGCGTTCCTCATTTTCACTGTCATCGCCCGGCTGCGCACCTTGGGCGGAAGGGGGTAATCACATGAAAAAACTCATGCCGCTGGTCTTGCTGCTGGTCATCCTCTGCGCCGGGTGCGGCGGACAGCCTTCCCGGCAGGACGGCGCCACCGATACGGTCCCGGAGATTATGAATCAGGACGAATATGTGCTCTATCAAAACGTGTTCCACGGCGACTACGGCCAGCAACTGACCGGGAAAGACGTGGTCAAGCGGGGTGTTCTCGCCGCCGTGCAGGATGCCTTCAACGCGCGTACACGCTACTATGTCTGGGGCTATATGGACGCCACCCGCTGCTGCGACTGGCAGTGGGAGCTGGTGCCGATGGACCCGGCCACTCTGCCGCCGGTGGGGTCCCTTGTGAACGTCCGGGGCACCTTTGCCGCCAGTGACGACGCGCTGGACGGCTACTGGATCGAAAGCGCCGCCGTGGAGACGGAGTCCATCTACACCGGCCCCACCGCGGAGCTGGATATGTGTGCCATGAGCTGCACGCTGGAGCGGGTCCAGATGCTGAACATTCTGTATCGGTCGGAATATTTTGAGGGCAAAGACTTTGCCGCCTATGGGCGGATCGCCGGGCCCGGTACATTGGAAAACCCGTATTATGACGGCTCCTGGCAAATCGAGTTCTCCTCCGATGATGTCTCTCCCGCCATCGGGACACAGGTCGTCCTGCGGGGCACGGTGGCCGGAGGCACGCTCACCGGCTGCTCCGTGACGGCGGCGGGATAACGGGGGCAACGCTATGAAAAAGACGATTTCGCTTTTTCTCGTCCTGCTGGTGCTGACCCTCACCGCCTGTGGTGCGAAAGCGTCCTCAGCGGGGGAGGATACGTCCGCCGGGCAAACGTCCGTGGCAGATGACGGGGCACCCGCCGTGCAGATTCCCTCGTCAGAGGACACCTCCTCCGATGAGGATGAGGGGGTAGACCTGGATCTGACGCAGCTCAGCAGCACCATGGTCTACGCCCAAATCTACGACATGATCTGCAGCCCCGACTCTTACATGGGCAAAACCGTCAGGATCAAGGGCTTCTTTACCGTCTTTGAGGATGGGGACAAGCTCTATTACGCCTGTGTCGTACAGGATGCCACGGCGTGCTGCGCCCAGGGCCTGGAGTTTGAGCCGGCGGACGACTTGTCCTACCCGGAGGACTTTCCGGCATTAGACGAGGAGATCACGGTTTCGGGCACCTTTGACTCCTATCAGCAGCAGGTGGACAACGGCACGGTGGTGTATCTGGTGCTGCGGGACGCCGTTTTGCGCTGATCACCACGATGGTCTATAAAATTTTCTGCGGATTTCCGCTGGACTTCCCGGTTGGTTCATGGTATTGTCCTGTGCTTGAAGAAGGAGGCGATACCATGAAGATACTGGAAGAGTTGTGGTATGGCAGCGTGACACCTAACGTGCGTCCCGTCGGGCAAGACGACAAGGCCCGCAAGCTGGGTGGCTATATCCTCCGGCACGAGGAGAAACTCATTCCGCTGCTGTCAGAGGAAGCAAAAGCGATCTACGAAAAGATTCGGGACAACCAGCGGGAACTGCACAACCTCGAAGAATGCGAGGCGTTTTGCCGCGGCTTCCGGCTGGGCGCAAGAATTGCATACGAGACAATGGAGGGGACGGATGTCCCCTCCATTGATGATTAATGGGGATTTACCCGGATCAATTTGAAACCAAAGCCGATCCACACAGCTTCAGGCAAGAGATTATTTCTCTGCCGCAAGAGCTGTATGGACCGGCTTTTTTGCGTTCTGAGGTCGCACTCAAATGGCGGGCGCAGCCTCAGAAGTAGGCCTTTATTGAAAAAATCCGAATAAGTTCATTTTTTTGATGCATTTGTTTGTATTTTTTGCCTTTTCGACCTCTACCACATGAGGGGATCTTTTCCGATGACCCCCGAATAGGGCCGGGCACAAAAATTTTACAAATGAATTTATGCAAAAGGGTGTATTTTTGGCCTTTCCCGTGCTCTACCAAGTGAGGGGATCTTTTACCACTCACAGATCCTTGACAATCGAATAGTCTGGATGCCGAGGGAACTCCCTCCTCTGTCCGAAAGGACAAGCTGCCGGATGTGAGCGCCAGGACTCCGCAAAACGCGGACGAGCGATACATCACACGCCGGGTCGACCCGTGAACAGTATGGGTCGATTGGCCATGACAAGAGGAGAGGTGAACAATGATACTTCTGCAAGGCAATGCAGCACGCCGGAAGGGCGTGAGAAGTATGTTGCGGGTTGGAATGGATACCCACTATGGCTTCTATGATCCCGGTTGCTGGGAAAAGAGTCTCAGCATAGATCCTGTCGGGACCTCCGCATCCACCCTAATCCGACAGACGGTTCTTTCCGCCTGTCGGTTCCGTCGGGGCCGAGAGAAAAAAACGGAATTATGGCTTTTTGCAACATAGAATACTGCTCCCACCCTTTGAGAGCAAATCTAATTTGAGGAGGAAACACAAATGGAAAAAATCGAAACCATCACCGCGAAGGACCTCTACAACATGAGGCTTCCCCCAACACGATTTGTGGTGGACGGACTTCTGCCGAGAGGACTGCACGTCTTTGCGGGAGCACCGAAGGTGGGCAAGAGCTGGCTGCTGCTGCAGCTGGCGCTGGCCGTCGCCTCCGGCACACCGCTCTGGGGCTTGCGCACGGAGCAGGGCACGGTCCTCTCCCTCTGCCTGGAGGACAACTATGCCCGGCTGCAGCAGCGGATCTCCGAGCTGACGGACGAGCCGCCGGAGGAGCTGCATCTTGCCACCTTCTCCCAGTCTCTGTCGGACGGTCTGTGCGAACAGCTGGAGGATTTCCTCACCCAACACGGGGACACGAACCTGATCATCATCGACACGCTGCAGAAGGTGCGCGGCGGGACCGGCGACGGAAATCTCTACGCCAACGACTATCAAGACATGGGTATGCTCAAGCGCATTGCGGACGAGCATCAGATCGCAGTGATCCTTGTCCACCATCTCCGAAAGCGTGAAGCCGGCGATCCCCACATGATGATCTCCGGCACCACGGGCTTGATCGGCGCGGCGGACAGCAGCTACGTCCTCTGCAAGGAGCATCCCAACGACGTGGACGTGCAGCTCCACGTCCGCGGCAGGGACATGGAGGAGAAGACGTTCACGCTGGAACGGGACGAGGAGCTGGGGGAATGGACGCTGATGAAATGCGACACACCGCTGACAGATCCGCTGGAGAGCGAGACAGCCCTCCGTGACGTGGCGGCGTATGTGCGGGAGCATCGGAGCTTTGAAGGGACGGCCTCTGAGCTGGTTCACCTACTGGATCTGGATATGCAGCCCAACATTCTCACCCGGAAGATCGGACGCTACCGGCAGGAACTGCAGCGAATGGGCGTGTCCTTCACGCCGTCCCGCACCGGGAAGCAGCGCACGATTCTTCTGCGGTATTACAGCTACTATGACGATATGACGGTTTCACGGTGCGGGGAGCGCGAATCGTCACAAAACGCGGAAACCGTTGCAAACACTTGTGTTGCGCTATGACGGTTCGGAATCGGGATCGGTTTAACCGTCACCGCGAGGGACGGTTATTGCCCCGTGTTTGGCCACGGAACGGCTCGTGTGGGCTTTTCCAAACGAGGGGCGGGAACACGTCCCCGGAGAGGGCTTGGAGCGATCGTGGGGCGGAAAAGACGATTGTTCCAAGCCGAGCATTCTAGCGAAAAGCAGCGGGAGCAGCTGAGAACAACGCGTTGTTTTAGCAAGCAGGAGAAAGGAAAGGGGTTGCTGTCGCACCCCATTCCGATTCACAGCGGCCGGCAACGCCGACCGCACAAGGGTTTCGGGGATTCGATCGTCGATTTTGGAAGGTTGCACCCTGTTTTGAAGGCTCGGGAAGGTAGGTGGAAGCCATCAGGCAAAAACGGCGTGATTGCAGGGAAAAGCACGACGTCGTGCTTTGTGGCCGCAGTGGTTCCTATGAGAAGAAACAGAACAAGTAAAAAAGGAATTGCCGCAAGGCGGAAAGGAAAACAATGAGAACAGTCAATAGAAGCTGCCGGAAAAACCGGCATGGCCTGCGAGGCCTGTATCTGTAACACAAAGGAGGAGTGACGAAAAACGCAATAAAGTCGGTGGCATGATATGCCAGCCAAACTTCATATGCTGAAAACAGAAAGGGCGGTGACTCCATCGTGAAAGAGAAGAAACTTTCTTACCGGTTCTTCAATCCCAACACGGCAGAGGAGACCGCCGATTTTCTTCTGACGCTCTTCGCAGAAGTAAATGAGCCCAGGGCGGAGGATGCGATCCGACGCGCCATACAGGGCCGGTCCGACGGACACAAACAGGACAGACCGTCAGAAGAAGGGATAAGAACATGCGCTACATAGCCAAACGGCTCCCTGCTTTTTCTGCAGGGAGCCGCACATATTTCTCTGGCTATTCCGGAAGAGATCGGGTATTGTGTGTGCTGCAAATACAAACGGAGGTGATCAGATGAACATCGCTGCATACTGTCGGGTGTCCACGGACAAGGCCGATCAGCTCAACAGTCTGGAAGCCCAGAAGAGCTTCTTTCAGGAATACGCCGGCCGCGCCGGTCATCACCTGGTGCGGCTCTATGCCGACGAGGGCATCTCCGGCACCAAGATCAAAAAACGCAAGGAGTTCCAGCGGATGATGGCCGACGCCCAGCGAGGCCTCTTTGACATGGTGGCGGTGAAGGACGTGTCCCGCTTCGCCCGCAACACGGTGGATCTGCTGGAGAGCGTGCGCAAGCTGAAGGCGCTGGGTATCGAGGTGCAGTTCCTGACGGCCAACATGACCAGCATGGGCAACAGCGAATTTGTGCTGACCATGCTGGCCGCCATCGCCCAGGAGGAGAGCGCCAACATGTCGAAGCGCGTCAAGTTCGGCAAGAAGCTGAACGCCGAGAAGGGGCGGGTGCCCAATATCGTCTATGGCTATGACAAAACCGCAGGAGACTTCTTCCACCTGACCGTCAACCGGCAGGAGGCGGAGGTCATCCGCCAGATCTACCGCTGGTACAATGACGAGGGATACGGTGAAACCAAGATCGCCAACATGCTCAACCAGCGAGGCATCCACACCAAGCGGGACTGCAGGTGGAGCCAGAACGCCGTGGGCCGCATTCTGACCAATGAGCTTTACACCGGCAAGGTCATCAACGGGAAGCAGGAGGTGTCGGACTTCCTCACCGGTCAGCGAACCGACAGGGACGCGGAGGAGTGGCTCGTGGTGGACAGGCCCGATCTGCGGATCATCCCTCAGCGGGAGTTCGACCGCGCCCAGGAGATTCTGAGAAGCCGATGGGACGACTTCAAGCTGAACAGGGAGCGACACAGCAACCAGTATCTGTTCTCCACGCTCATCAAGTGCAAGGACTGCGGCTGGTCCTTCCGCCGGACGGTGCGGACCTACAAGAACACCTACGTCCGCTGGTGCTGCTCCAGCCACAACGGCAAGGGCGCGGACAGCTGTCCCAACGCCGTGACGGTGGACGAGGACGAGCTGATCGACGTGATCCAGAGCTACTTCCAGGAGGTGCTGTCCCACAAGAAGCAGGTGACCCGGCATTTGGTGCAAGCCTTTGAAAAAAAGTACCGTGCCCAGGATGAGAACGCCGCCACGGAAAAGGAGCTGCGCGCCCAGCTTGCCAAGGTGCAGAAGAGCCGTCAGAAGTACATGGAGATGTACACCGACGATCTGATCACCCGCACGGAGCTGAACGAAAAGCTGAGCGACCTCAAGGCGGACAAGGAGCGGCTGGAGCGGGAGCTGCAAATCGTCACGCAGAACCTCACCAAGGGGGATCAGCTCTCGGCCATCCTGTCCGACACCTTCCGCAGCATCGAGAGCATCGCCGATGTCCGGCAGATGACCAATGCCCAGCTCCGCAGAATTGTCCGCCGGATCGAGGTGGACCACGACGGGAACGTGGATATCTACCTCTGTATTCTGGGCGATCTGGGCCTGGACGATACCGTTCTGCTAACAGACGACCGTACACAAGGACCTGTCCGAGCGGCTGCCGCTTTATAACCGGCCGCTGTGGTGCCAGGTCAAGGAGATATTGGAGGAGAACAAGGCCCAGCGCCACATCCGGGGCGGCATGGCCACCCGGCGCAAGTACCGGGGGGAGTAGCGCAAAAGAGGAGAACAATGGAAAAACCGCCGCCCGGCCGGGCGGCGGTTTTTGATTGTCAATGGGTCTCCATCAGAAATATCGCGCGGTCAGCGAGGCGAACAGGATGCCCAAAAAGACGGTCAAGGTCACGAAGACCAGGGCGGTGGCGGCGAAGGTGATGCCGACAGCGGAGAAGACAATCCCCTTCACGTACTTCCTCCCGCCGGTGCGGATGGAGCGCTTCATGCCGGTGATGGAGAGGATCAGCGATTCCACCGCCAGTCCCAGGGCGGGAATGACCAGCAGCAATATGACGGCGCCGACGCCTCGGCCGCTGGCGGAGGTGATGATCACGGCAAGATAGGCGATAAGGGCCATCACAAAGCTGATGATGCCCAGGATCATGCCCAGCAGCGGCTGGGTGGGGCGGGGAGGTTCCTGAGGGACGTCGGGCAGCTTTCCGCCGCAGCTGGGGCAGTACTGGGGCTGCCCGGAGACGGGTGCGCCGCAATAGGGACAGTTCATGATCGTCACTCCTTCTCTCTTTCTCGGTTGGGTGGATTACTTCTTCAGCTCACCGTTGGCGGCGGCGGTCAGATAGGCGTTGATGAAGCCGTCGAGATCGCCATCCATGACGCTGTTGATGTTGCCGTTCTCATAGCCGGTGCGGGTGTCCTTGACCAACTGGTAGGGCATGAACACGTAGGAGCGGATCTGGCTGCCCCACTCGATCTTCATCTGCACGCCCTTCAGGTCGCTGATCTTTTCGGCGTGCTGCTGCAGCTTCAGCTCCGCCAGCCGGGCGCGGAGCATCTTCATGGCATTGTCCCGGTTCTGGAACTGGCTGCGCTCCGTCTGGCAGAATACCACGATGCCGGTGGGCAGGTGGGTCAGGCGGACGGCGGAGCTGGTCTTGTTGATATGCTGGCCGCCTGCGCCGGAGGAGCGGCAGGCCTGCATTTCAATGTCCTCGGGGCGGATCTCGATATCGCTGTCATCGGGCAGCTCGGGCATGACCTCCAGCGCGGCAAAGGAGGTCTGGCGCCGGGCATTGGCGTCAAAGGGGCTGACGCGGACCAGACGGTGGACGCCGTTCTCGCTCTTGAGGTAGCCGTAGGCGTTCTCACCCTCGATGAGGATGGTGGCGGACTTGATGCCCGCTTCGTCGCCGTCCTCATAGTCCATCAGCTGATAGGTGTAGCCGTGGCGCTCGGCCCAGCGTGTATACATGCGGTAGAGCATCTCGGTCCAGTCCTGGGCCTCAGTGCCGCCGGCGCCGGCGTGGAAGGTGAGGATGGCGTTGTTGCCGTCATACTCTCCGCTGAGAAGGGCTGCCAGGCGCCGCTCGCTGATCTCCTTTTCCAGGGTGTTGTAGCCCTCGGTCACGTCGGCGAGCAGGGAGGGGTCGTCCTCCTCCTGGCCCATCTCACACATGGTCAGGCAATCCTCCCAGTCGCCCACCAGGCGATCGTGCTTTTTGATCTTGTTTTCCAGCCGCTTGATCTGCTGGGATACCTTCTGGCTCCGCTCCAGATCGTTCCAGAAGCCGTCCTGCTCCGTCTCCTTCTGAAGGGCGGACAGCTCTTCCCGCGCCTTGGGGATGCCAAGGGCGCGTTCCAGCTCGCCCAGCGTCTCTTCCAGAGCCAGGAGCTTCTGCTTGTATTCATCGTATTCAATGACTGCCATAATGGTGGTCTCCTATCTTCTAAAGTTCGTTATCTAAAATATTATATCCGAAAATGTACGGTCTGTAAAGGACTATTGCCCGTTTTCCGCCTCTTTTTGCAGGCATTTCAATTCCTTCAGCACACCGGCGGTGAGGGGGATTGTCAGCAAAAAGGCGCATACGTCGCTGATGGACTGCGCCAGCTGGATGCCCAGAGGGCCCAGGATCTGAGGCAGGATCAGCACCACGGGGATGAAGAACAGCCCCTGCCGCGCCACCGCCAGGACGGACGCCTGAGCGACCTTGTTGATGGTCTGGGTCATCATGCTGGACACCATGTTGAAGCCGCACAGAAAAAAGGTGCAGCACTGGGCGCGCATGGCCACCGTGCCGAATTCGATCACAGCCGGATCGTCCCGGAAAACGGCGATGATCCGCGGGGCAAAGGCGAAGATGGCGGCGGAGGCGATCAGCAGGAACACCGTGGCCCAGCGGACGCAGAACCAGTAGCCCCTGATGACCCGGTCAAAGCGTTTGGCGCCGTGGTTGAAGCCGCACACCGGCTGGAAGCCCTGGCCGAAGCCGATGAGGGCGGAGTTGGCCATCATCATGGCCCGCTGCACCACGCTCATGGCGGCGATGGCGGCGTCGCCGTAGACCCCGGCGGCGTTGTTCAGGCAGATGGTGGCCACGGACATAAGGCTCTGGCGGCACAGGGAGGGCAGACCGCCCTTGCAGATCTGAATAAACCAGCGCCAGTGGAACTGCACGTTCCGCAGACGGATGGATAGGTTGCCGCCCCGGGTGCACATCACCAGCAGCAGGCAGAAGGACGCGAACTGGCTGATAATGGTGGCCAGCGCCGCGCCGGAGATGCCCATGCCGAACACGAACATAAACAGGGGATCCAGCCCCACGTTCAGCACCGCGCCGGCCACGATGCCCACCATGCCGTAGGCGGCGCTGCCCTGGAAGCGGAGCTGGTTGTTCAATACGAAGGACGCGGTGATATACGGCGCGCCGATGAGGATGATGCGCAGATAATCCTTGGCGTAGGGCAGAATCGTCTCGGTGGAGCCCAGCAGCCGGGCCAGAGGCGTGAGGAAGATCTCGCCCAGAACCAGGATCACGCTGCCTGCCAGCAGGGCGTACGCCACGCCGGTGGCGGCCATCTTGGCGGCGTTTTCCGTGTTCTGCCGCCCCAGCTCCATGGAGATGTAGTTGCCGCTGCCGTGGCCGAAGAAGAAGCCGGTGGCCTGAAAGATGGCCATCAGGGAGAAGGCTACGCCCACGGCGCCAGTGGCGCTGTTGCTGTGGAGCTGGCCCACAAAGAAGGTGTCCACCATGTTGTAGGCGGCGGTGATCATCATGGAGATGATGGTGGGAACCGCCAGGCGGCAGATGAGGCGCCCCACCGGCGCCGTGGTCATGCGGATGAAATTGTCGTGCTGCTGTTCGTTCACGGGGTTTCCCTCCTTCCATCGACACAACGGGGTTATCTTATCACACGGCGCCGCGCAAATCAAGGGCGATCCGCCGTTGACAAAACCGGTGATGGATTTATAATAGGGGTAACGAGAAGCAGGAGGAGGTCGCCTCGCCATGAATGAGATTTTTGTCACCGGACACCGGAACCCCGACACCGACTCCGTCGTGGCCGCCATGTCCTACACCGCTTTGCGCCACGCTCTGGGCGAGCAGGAGTACGTGGCCGCCCGGCTGGGAGAGGTCAACGATGAGACCCGCCGCATCCTGGACCGGTTCGGCATGGAGCCGCCCCGGCTGGTCCAGTCCATGCGCACCCAGGTGGTGGATCTGGACTTCGACCGTCCGCCGGTGATGGACAAATCGGTGACCATGGACCGGGCCTGGCACGCCATGCGGGAAGGGCATCTGCCCGTGATCCCCGTGGGCAACGAGGACGGCACCCTGTATGGCATGCTCTCCGCCGGGGACATCGCCACGTACAACATGGAGACCATCAGCAATCCCGCGGTGGACCGGCTGCCCCTCTTCAACCTTTTGAGCGTGCTGGAGGGCCGCCTCCTCAACGAGAGCGGCGCCATGGCCGACACCGTCAGCGGACAGGTGACCATCGCCCTGCCCCAGAGCTGCGAGAATCTGCTGTTCAACACCAGGGATACCATCGTGCTGTGCGGCAATCAGCCGGACATGATCCGCCGGGCGCTGGAGATCGGCGTGTGCTGCCTGATCCTCTGCCAGACCGACGTGGATCCCGCGTGGCTGGAGAACGCCGGGGACACCTGCGTGATCTCCACCCCCTTTGAGGCCAGCCGGGTGGCCCGGCTCGTCTACCAGGCGATCCCCATCTCCCGCGCCTGCCACACGGAGGATCTGACCACCTTCCACCTGACCGACTATATCGACGACGTGCGTGAAGTGGTGCTGAAGAGCCGCTACCGGGCCTACCCGGTGCTGGACGAGAACGAGCGCGTGGTGGGCACCCTGTCCCGCTTCCATCTGCTCAAACCCCGTCGCAAGCGGGTGGTGCTGGTGGACCACAACGAGCTGGCCCAGACCGTGCCCGGCCTGGAGCAGGCGGAGGTGCTGGCCATCATCGACCACCACCGCCTGGCCGACATCCAGACCACCCAGCCCGTCCACGTGCGCAACGAGCCGGTGGGCAGCACCAACACCATCATCGCCACCATGTTCCAGGAGCACGGCGTGCTGCCGTCCCCCAAGCTGGCGGGCCTGATGGCGGCGGCCATTTTGTCCGACACGGTCATGTTCAAATCCCCCACCTGTACCAGGCGGGATATCGCCATGGCCGAGCGGCTGGCCCGCATGGCCAACGTGTCCCTGGAGGACCTGGGGCGTGATCTGTTTTCCGCCGCCGATACCGACAGCAAGAGCGCCAGGGACCTGCTGATGAGCGACTTCAAGCAGTTCCACATCGCCGAGCACAATCTGGGCGTGGCGCAGATCACCTGTATGGACTCTGCCCGTATGCTGGAGCGCCGGGACGAATTCCTGGCGGAGATGGAGAAGCTGCAGCGGGAACGAGGCTACGATATGGTGATTGTCATGTTCACCGACGTGCTGCTGGAGGGCACCCAGCTCCTGTTTGTAGGCAGCGCCGACGTGATCCGCAACGCCTTTGCCGCGGAGCCCCGGGATCAGACCCTGTTCCTGCCGGGTGTCATGTCCCGGAAAAAACAGGTCATCCCCATGCTCACCGCCCTGTGGGGCTGATGGCGGGGCTTCCCATCCGTACATACCAAAAAAAGCACCGCACCTCGCAAGAGGTGCGGTGCTTTTTCGCGTTTGTCAGCCCGGAAAGGGGGATCAGCCCCGCTTGCCGTACTTGCGGCGGATCACCACGAGACAGGCAGCGCCCAGCACGGAACAGGCCATCAGAGCCGTCCATAGCAGCAGATCTGCGTGATCGCCGGTGGACGGGGTGGTGGGTTCAGTGGGTTCAGTGGGCTCGGTGGGCTCGGTGGGTTCGGTGGGTTCGGTGGGCTCGGTGGACTCGGCGGGGGCAATGGTGAGAGTCGTTTCAACGGAGCCGTCGACGAAGTTCACCTTCACAGTATGCTCGCCGTCCTCCAGGGCTTCCAACGTCACAGAGGCGATGGTAATGACGGTGCTGCCGCTGATGGCAACATACTCGTGATCTCTGACCAGTTCCTTGCCGTCGATCTCCACGGAGACGAACTTGGCAAAGCACTCCTCGTCGTTGACGGTGCGCTTGACGACGATGTGGAAATTCACGTCGCTTCGCTTGGTCCAGGTGCCGTCGGCGCCTTCCACGATCACGTACTCGGCGACAGGCTCTTCCGCCGCGGTGCAGACCACGTCGGCGCGGTCACGGATACGGATGCGGGGGAAGGGACCCTCGGGGGCATTGAAGGTGTCGTCGTAGGAGGCCAGGCCCGTGGCGCTGACAGTGGCGCCCACGACACAGTTCTCCACCTCATGGCCGGTGGTGATGTAGCCGTCGATGAACACCCGGGCCAGGTTGCCCTCGGCGTCCTTGACCATGATGGTCTGGATCAGGCCGTTGGCCTGCTCGAAGCTCTCCACGGTGCCGCTGACGGTGACCAGCTTGCCCTCGGCGCTGCGGTCGTTCAGCTCCGCGGCGGTGATCTCGGTGGGCTCCACGGAGCCTTCGCCGATGACCTCGATGGTCTTCACCTGCAGCTCGGGCTCGCCCTGATAGAAGTCGGTGTGGCCCACGATGCGGACCTTGTCGCCGATCTTGTACTCGCCGGAGACGGGGAAGCAGCAGATGCCGGCGGTGTCATCCTGCACGTAGATGCAGTCGAAGAAGGCGGTGTCCTTGTCGTAGCCGGAGGCGTTGGAGGTGACCACGCCCTCGATGGTGAAGCGGTAGCCGGTGTCTTTGGGATCGGAGGCGGCGCGGACGTCGGCGATGTCCGTGACCTTGCCCTCGGTCTCGCGGTCCAGGATATCCAGCTCCACGTTGGCGGTGTACTCGTGGTCCTTGCCGTCCAGCTCCACGATGGCCGTCACGGTGACGGTGGTGAGTTTGGCGGTGGTGAAGGTGTGGGCGAAGTCCACAGCCACGGTGCCGCCGGCGGGGATGGTGTAGGTGTTGGTGTCGGTGCCGATGACCTCACCGCCGTTGACGCTGTAGACCAGGGACTTGACGGTGGCAGGCAGCTCCTCGTTGTTGAAGAGGGTGGTGGTCAGAGTGGCCTCCTCGTTGACATAGACCTCATCGGCGGCGGCCTTGATGTCGGTGATGCCCAGCTTGGCGGCCTTGCCCACCCACACGGGGGCGGTGACGGCCAGGTCGCCGTCCTTCTGGGTCACGCGGACGAAGTAGTAGCTGTACTCGGCGTCCAGCTCAGCGGTCAGCTGGCCGGAGGCCAGGTCGGTGGCGTCGTCCCAGGTGTAGGCGGTCTTGCCGCCGTTCACCACCAGCTCCACCTTGCTGACGGAATCGCCGGCGTCGGGATCGTACAGGGTGACGGTGACGTCCAGCTTCTCGGGGCTCTCGTCGTCGGAGAAGATGGTGCCCATGGGCTGATCGTTGACGGTGTAGTTGATCTGCAGGTTCTTGTCCTCGGTGGCGTAGACCCGCAGAGCGCGGATGGCGTCATAGATGCCCTGCTCGCTGAAGTCGTTGGTGAGAACCACGTCGCGGGCGTCGTTGGCGTTGCCCCAGCGGCCCTTGTGGTTATCCTGGTTATTGGTGGGGGCCACGTGCCAGCCCTTGTCCAGGGCGAGGACGTACTCCTCGTAGCTGGGGTAGTAGCCGCCGGCGCCGATCTGGCCCTCGCCGTTGCCCACCTCCACCAGGAACATATGGGCGTCGGTGTCCTCATCCCAGTAGGAGAAGTCGGTGAAGTTGCCGAAGGTGGTGCCGGGGTGGTTGAACTGGTTCAGGGAGTTGCCCTTGTTGATGGTCTCGTAGTAGAGCTTCATGCCCGCGTCGCCGCTCTTGTTGTTCAGCTCGGCGTTGTTGCGGGAGACCAGTCCGTCGGAGTCGTAGGTGTTGATGTGGCCGGGGCCGCCGGACCAGGTCATCTCAAAGCCGGCGATGGCCAGGACGTCGTCATGGGCCTCGTTGAAGGCGGCGGCCTTGTTCTTGTACTCCTCCCACAGGGCGCGGCTGGCGGCGGTCATCAGAGACCTGTCGTTCAGGGCGTCGGCGGGGTTGGCGGCGCTGGTGGTGTCGAAGTAGTTGGAGTGGTCGGTGAAGGCCACGAACTGGACGTTGGCCGCCTTGGGCAGGGAGGCGATGTAGTCCAGAGCGGTGTCCAGGGTACCGGAGCCGTCGGAGTAGGTGGTGTGGGAGTGAAGCTGGCCGAAGTACATCTGGTACTCCGCGATGCCAACGGTGAAGTTCCAGGACTTCTCGGCCTTTACGCCGTCGGCGCGCTCCACGGCGACGGTGACGGTGACGCGGCCGTCGGCCAGGTCATTGGCGGGGGTGTAGGACAGGACGCCGTTTTCAAACACGGCCTCCACGGTCTCGCCGTTGACGGTCATGGTGAAGGCGGGGTTCTCGCCCACGTTGCCGATCCTGGCGGAAATGGCGGGGCGCTTCTCCTCACGGGTCTGGCTGTTGGGGGCGGGGGTCAAGTCGGAGAAGAAGGGCTCGTCGATGATGGTGACCACCTTCTCGCCGGAGTAGCTGATCTTGTAGCTGTTGACCACGTCCACCGTGATGGTGAAGGACTCCGGCGCCTCCTCACCGTCGATGTCGGCGGCGGGGATGGTGAAGCTGTATGCCTTGCCGTCGGAGGAGACGGTGTAGTCTGTCACGGTGCCGGTGCGGTTGCCGGCGGTGTAGCGGATGGTGATGTCGGCGATCTCCTCAGCCAGGTCGTCCAGGGAGAAGGAACATACATAGTCCTGCTCCACGTAGCGGGAGTCCTCGCAGTCGAAGATGACGGTGGGATCCTGCACCACGCCGTCACGGATCTCCGTGCCGTCCACCACCTCATAGAAGTTGAAGAGGTAGATGCCCACGTCGTTCTTGGTGGAGAAGGTCCAGCCGGAGAAGACGCTGG
>CAMVMU010000005.1 GCA_947168655.1 uncultured Oscillospiraceae bacterium | reverse complement strand
TAGATGTCCTCGCCCACGGTGGTCTCACGGTCGTGGAAGGAGGGCAGGCAGTGCAGGAAGATGGCAGTGGGCTTGGCCATGGCCATCAGCTCCTTGTTGACCTGATAGGGCAGCAGCAGCTTGATGCGCTTGGCCCACAGCTCGGCGGGCTCGCCCATGCTCAGCCAGATATCGGTATAGAGGACGTCGCAATCCTTGGCGCCCTGCTTGATGTCGGTGGTCAGCTCGATCTCGGCGCCGGTCTCGGCGGCGATGGCGCGGCACTTCTCCACCAGCTCGGCCTTGGGCATCAGCTCCTCGGGGCCGCAGGCGCAGAAATGCATGCCCAGCTTGGCGCAGACCACCATCAGGGAGTTGGCCACGTTGTTGCGGGCGTCGCCGAAGAAGGTCAGCTTGCGGCCGCGGACGTCACCGAACTCTTCCTTGACGGTGAGGATATCGGCCAGCATCTGGGTGGGATGGAAGTCGTCGGTCAGGCCGTTCCACACGGGCACGCCGGAGTACTTGGCCAGATCCTCCACCACGGACTGCTTAAAGCCGCGGTACTCGATGCCGTCGAACATGCGGCCCAGCACCTTGGCGGTGTCGGCCAGGGATTCCTTCTTGCCCATCTGGGAAGAGCCGGGATCCAGGAAGGTCACGCCCATGCCCAGGTCGCGGGCGCCCACTTCGAAGGCGCAGCGGGTACGGGTGGAGGTCTTCTCGAACAGCAGCACCACCTGCTTGCCGGTGAGCCACTTGTGCTCCACGCCGGCGTTCTTCAGCCGCTTGAACTCAGCGGACAGGTCCAGCAGATAGTTGATCTCCTCGGGGGTGAAGTCCAGCAGGGCCAGGAAGCTTCTACCTCTGATGTTCAGTCCCATTGTTGTTTTCCTCCTAAAAAGTAGTTATATTAAGGGTTTTCTCGACAAAATCATTCCGCCCGGATCAGGGGCATGGACATGCAGCGGGGACCGCCCCGGCCGCGGGAAAGCTCGGACGAAGGCATCTCCAGCACGGTGATGCCCTTGTCCCGCAAAATGGCGTTTGTCACGTCGTTGCGCTCGTAGACCACGATCTTGCCCGGTGCGATGCACAGCGTGTTGGAGCCGTCGTTCCACTGCTCCCGTGCCGCCGCGATGGGATCGCCGCCGCCGCAGGGGATCAGCTCCACGCCGTCCACGCCGGTGTACTTGGCCAGGATGTGCTCCAGATCGGCGTCGATGCGGCGGATGCTCAGCTCCTCGCCCTTGCCCGGCGTAATCTCATACACCGTCAGCGGGCCCAGGATGGCCGGGTGGATGGTGTACCTGTTCACGTCGATCTGGGTAAACACGGTGTCCAGATGCATGAAGGCCCGGCAATTGGGGATGTCAAAGGCCAGCACGGTGCGGATCTTTGCCTCGGGATCGGCAAAGAGACGGCGGGCCGCCAGCTCGATACCGTCGGGGGAGGTGCGCTGGGAGATGCCGATGGCCAGGGTGTCGGCGGTGAGGTTCAGCACATCGCCGCCCTCGATGGAGGCGTGGAACGTGCGGTCATAGTACCGCTTTACCAGCCCGGCGAAGTCGGGATGATAGTTGAAGATATAGTCGGCGTAGATGGTCTCCCGGCAGCGGGTGGGGAACTTCATCCTGTGCAGGAAGACGCCATTGCCCACGGAGGCAAAGGGATCCCGCTGGAAGTACAGGTTGGGCATGGGGTCCACCAGCAGGTCGTCCGGCGGCGCGATCATGTCCTCCAGGGAGTGGCTGGAAACGTCGCCCAGCTCCCGCAGGGTCACGCCCTCCATGGTCTTTTCCACCAGGGCCTTGCCCTGATAGTTCTCGGTGAGGTAGTCATAGAGCTTCCGCTGCCACCGCTCGGTCTTGATGTTGCCCTCGTCCAGCCACTGCAGCAGGAAGGGCTTCACCAGCTCGGGGTGGAGCGAGAGCACCTCGGTCATGAGATCCTCCAGATACACCACCTGGGCGCCGTTCTCCCGGAGGATCCGGGCAAAGGCGTCATGCTCTTCCTGAGCGATCTTCAGGAACGGAATATCGTCAAACAGCAGCTCCGGCAGACGGTCCGGGACCAGATGCAGCAGCTCCCGGCCGGGCCGGTGGAGCAGCACCTTTTTCAGCGGATTGATCTCGCTTCTTACGCAAATGCCTTTCATAACGCCTCCTGTTTTGGTGAGGTTTTTTCCTTTGCGCTATCCATGATATTGTAACGCAACACACGGTATCTTGTCAACATCTTGTCAGCAAAGAACCCGCCGTTTCACGGCGGGTTCGGTTCTATTTCAGTTCTGTTTTCCAGGTGCCGTCGTCGCTCTGCCGATAGAAGAACTCGCTGAGTCCCTCCTCGGTAAAGACGCGCAGCATATCCATCATGTCCAGAGACAGGCGCTGTTTGGGGAGGTCGGCCAGCGGCACCCAATACACCTCCCCCTCCTCAGAGGAGCGGAGCGTACCGGAGAATCGCTCCGCCCGGTACAGCAGCACCACGTACCGCCCGTTTTCATCCGTCCAGTCCTTCACGCCAACCAGGGCGGGGTGCCGGATGGTCAGCCCGGTCTCCTCCCGGACCTCCCGGATCACCGCGTCGGTAAAGGACTCCCCCGGCTCCACGTGGCCGCCGGGAAAGGTGATCCCCGGCCAGTCGGCGGCCAGGCGATCCTCCACCAGTACCTTCTCGCCGTCCACGATCATGCACATGTTGGTGAAGGTGACGGTCTCTTTCTCTCTCATGGTCATCCCTCCCGCTCAGAAGAGGAACGGCACGAACCGGGCGATCACCCAGCCGATGACGAAGGACGCCACGTTGGCCGCCAGGGCGTACAGCACGATCTTTCCCACGGAGATCATCCGCTCGGTGGCGCGGCGGAAGGTGAGGCAGTATACCACCGCCTCCACGATGATCACCAGCAGCTCCAGCGGGATATAGAAGATCAGCGCCACCCACGGCCCCTCCGCGTTGTAGATGGCAAACAGCGCCGCGTTCAGGGCAAGCTGGGTCACCACGTTGACCACTGTGATCAGCCCCAGCAACTTCTTCTCCCGGAATGAGAACAGCAGGGCAACGCCCAGCTCGATGAGGATCGTGATGACCATCCGGCCCACAAGCCCCACGATCTGCGCGGTATAGTTGAAGCTACGCCGGACCGTCATGGCGCCGTCCGCCAGATTGGCGGTGTAATAGCTGTCAAAGGCATAGCGCTCCAGCACGCCGCTGCTGACGAACTCCCCCGTCTCCGGGTAATAGAGCAGGATCTTGAAGGTCTGGGGCGGATGATAGCCCCAGGTAAAGCCCTTGGTCCCGTCACACCGCCAGTACTGCTGCAGGAAGAAGAAGCCGTCGGCGTCTTTGTATTCCGCAAATGCCTGCCAGACGCTGTGGTTGTCGCCGTAATCCTGGATACTCTCCTCCCTGCCGTCCCACACGCTGGCAGGTCCCGTGGACTCGGTCTCGGACAGCAGCGTGCCGTAGCACACCCGTCCGTCCATGTTTTCAATGGTGATCTCCACAGAGGGCTTGGGTCCGGTGTCGGCACGGGCCGTCACCGGCAGCAGGCACACCAGCAGCATCACGCACATTAGCGCTGTCACCAGCCGCCTTCCCATCTTTTTCACCATTCGTTCTCCTCTCATCGGACGTCACTCAATTCACTGTGGTGCCGTACAGATAGGTCTGGATCATCTTGGCGTTCTGCTTCAGATCCGGCACCAGCACCATCATGCCCCGGATGACCTGATCGCTGAAGTATCCGGTCACCGGCAGACGGTAGTTGCCGCCCATGGCAGGTCTGCTGCTGATGAGATAGGAAACGTAGCTCAGGATGTCCCCGTTGGTCATGTCGGTAGTCAGGCTGGGCATAATGGCGTAGGCCATGTCGTAAATCTCCGTCGCGCCAAGGGTTTTAAGCTTATTGAACGCCGCGTTCAGTACGCGGCGCTGCCGCTCGGTGCGCTCGTAGTCCGCGTTGCCCACGTGACGGATGCGGGCGTAGTACAGAAGCTGGTCGGCGTTCAACGTGTTGACGCCCTCATGGAAACTCCAGCCGTTGCCGCTCTGGCTCATATAACTGGCCTCGTAGGCCTTCAGCTCAATGTCCAGCGGCGCAAGCCGGCTCATGGTGGTGATAAAGCCGTTGAAATCCACCTCCACGTTGCCATCGATGACAATGCCGAAGTCCTGCTTGATGACCTCATCCAGCAGGGACATGCCGCCAAAGACGTAGGCTGCGTTGATGCGGTTGTCGGTGTAGCCTGGAATGGGGACGTACATATCGCGCATCAGGGATACCAGGGTGATGACCCCGGTCCTCTTGTTGATGCTGCACACGATCATGCTGTCGGAACGTGTCCGCCCGGTCTCGCCGGGGCGGCGGTCCTGACCGATCAGCAGAATGTTCTTCACGTCCGGATCGGTCATGGCCCTGATGCCCGTCCACGCAATGTCGCCCGGGTCTATGGTGTCTCCCTGGGCAATATCATCCCGCTCAAAATATTCCTGATCTCGGGGCACGTACGTATCCAGTTCCTTGTCCAGGTCCACGCGGTTCATCTTGCTGAGCAGATGGTTGGCCAGGAACAGCCCGCCGCCGACCACAAAGCCGATCAGAAGTACCACCGCCAAAATGATGATGAGGCCGGTCTTTTTCCCCTTATGAGGCTGTTTTTCCGTGTTTTTCTTCATATGCTTCTCCTCCGTTGGATGTGGAGCGGGATCCCCCGCCAAAGCGGCGTGGGAATCGCAGGATTTGCTCCTCATGCTTCATTCAGCCCTCTCAGGAACGGCTGTGCCATATCCTTCTCCGACAGGATCACCGGAACGCCGCAGCGCAGCGGCCACTGGATGCCGATGTCCGGATCGTCCCAGCGGATGCCGCCCTCGTCGTTTGGATGGTAGAAATCCGTGACTTTGTAGCAGAACTCCGCCGTTTCGCTCAGGACGTAGAAGCCATGGGCAAATCCCTCGGGAATGTAAAACTGCTTTTTATTTTCAGCGGAGAGGATCTCTCCGTGCCACTTTCCGTAAGTTGCCGAGCCCGGGCGCAGGTCCACCGCCACGTCAAATACCTCGCCGGAGATGACGCGCACCAACTTCCCCTGGGGATACTTCTTCTGATAGTGCAGGCCCCGCAATACGCCCCTGATCGACATGGACTGGTTGTCCTGGACGAACACCATGTCCAGTCCCGCCTCGTGCATGTCGTTCTGATTATAGGTCTCCATAAAATATCCGCGGCTGTCGCCATGCACGGCGGGCTCAATGACGCACAGCCCCTCGATGGGCAGCCTTGTCACTTTGATCTGGCTCATGATTCCATACTCCAATTATCCCACGTCTCGCCCGTCATCCATTCTGGCGAGCCTGTCTTTTTTGCTGACCATTACGATCTCAAGCAGTTGATACAGAAAGCGCTTCGTCCCTATTCCGCGATATCGCCGGTCCGTAAGGAACAGTTTGCTCAGCTTCCATGCGCCCGTGATTCTGCCACTGGTGCCCGCTTCCCATTCCTTCCGCCCGATTTCCGCTGTTCTGGCGGCAACCATCTTTGCCGCTCTCAGTCCCGGTGTACCCTCCTGGCAATGCTGCTTGAGGAAGCTTGTAAGATAACTCCCAAAAATCAGATCCAATTTCCAATCCGAGTTGTGTCTGGCAACATTTCCCCGAATCTTTCCCAACCGCTTGAAAAGCCCCATTTGACCGGCTCCCTCGCCGCTGGCGTTGTTGTCGTGCAGGCGGCGATACGTCAGCACTCTGTCAACGAATACACAGCCATTGCATGCCAAAGCACACACCACGGTCCAGGCGTCGCTGTCGCAGCTGATCGGGGGAAACGGAAAGACCGTTTCGTCCAAAAACTGCCGTTCGATGCATTGAACCATGCCGTGTACAACCGGCGCAGAAACCGCCTGCGCGAGATAATCCTCTCTCGGCAGCAAAACGGTTTTCTGATCCCGATACCGGTTTTGCAGGCTCTTGATAAAGGGATTGAAGGTCTCGTCAATCGGATGACCGTCTTTATCCACGGAAGAGGCATCGTGAAAAACAAGCTTTGAACCGGGATGATCCAGGAACGTCCCGATCACCGTCTCGACTTTATCAGGCAGCCAGATATCGTCCTGATCGGCGAAGAAAATATAGTCTCCGTGGCAGTGCTTCAATGCCCAAACCAGATTGAATGAGGGGCCCTTGGTCGGGTTGTCCGACAGCAAGGTGATCGTCGTTCCCTTTTCCTTTTCCTCAGCAGCGAGTTCTGTCACGATCTGTTGCGTTCCATCCGCAGACCCGTCATCGCTGATGATGATCTCATCCGGACGCACCGTCTGCTCGCAGATGCTTTTGACCTGCTCTTTTATGAATCTTGCGCCATTATAAGACGGCATGGCAACGCTGATTGTCTTATTCTGAAACACGGCTCATTCCCTCCGCCTGATCTCTGTCCTGCTCATAATTGAGCAGAGCCCACCGGTCACGTTGCAGCTTCATTTCAATCACGTCCAGTATTTCCGCCTGCCGATGAAACCCGCCGAAGATTCGGCCTGTCTCCTGAAAACCGACCCGCTCATAGCTCTTTCGCGCCGGGAGATTGTCCTCGACAACAGAAAGTGTCACTTCCTCCAATAGAAGTTCAAGGAATGCGACCTTCAGGATCTGCCGTGTCGCAGAGGCCGAAAGGCCTTTGCCTCTGTATGCGGCCTCCCCGATAAAAATGCCGAATTCAGCCGTTTTCCCGGCTGGATCAATGTTTTTTAGGAATACCGTCCCGATGGCTTTTCTGGCGTCGTCTGCCGTGACGATGATATACTGCCTGCATTTGCCGCTGCAGACCACGGTTTCATAATAATGCAAATGCTGTGCCGGTGTCAGGTCCGTCTGGGTAAACAGATTTTTCTTGACCTGCTCAGAATTCCTCCACCGCACAATGTCCTCTGTATCCGTTCTCTCTAACGGACGCAGGAATACCGGCTCTCTCATCGCACGTACGAATTGACAAGTTCAATGACCCTGTTGACATCATCGTCCGTCAGCCACATATGCAGGGGCATTGTGATAAGGTGCTTGGAAACCTCTGCCGCTCTGGGACAGGTCCCCTGCGCGTAGCGATACATCTTATAGTCCGTATTGTCCCGATAATGCACGCCGCCGAAAACATCATGCTCCGCAAGATAGGAGAGCAGGCCCTCCCGGTCCGGCACGATCAATTCGTAGATATGATAGGCGCACTCATCTGCGTAAGGCGCGCCTATAATCCGGATCCGGGGATTATTCTCAAAGCCTTTCTGATACATTGCCGCGATCTCACGGCGTCTGGCGTTGTCCGCATCCAGGTATTTCAGCTGCACCAACGCGATAGCGGCCATGATCGCGTTGCCATTATACTTATAGCCGAGATAGTCCACATCGTATTTCCACTTGTAGGCGCCGGCGTTGGACCGGGCATAAGTGTCCTTGTTGATGCCCAGCCAGGCCAACTGCCGTGCAAGCCGGTCACACTCGTCATCGGCAAAGCAGATCATGCCGCTGTCGCCTGTGGGCAGATTTTTAACAGCCTGGAAGGAATACACGGCCACGTCAACGCCGTCCCACGTGCCGGGAAAAACGCCGTTTACAGTTGTGCCGGCCATGTGCGCGGCGTCAAGGATCAGCTTCAGTCCATGTTTTTTGCACAGATCGATCACCTGATCCAGCCTGCCCACACGCCCGCCGTATCCCACGAACATGACCGCACGTGTCCTGTCATTGATCTTGCGTGCAATATCCTCGGGGTCCAGGCAAAGGTACTCGTCCACATCTGCGAATGTGACGTGCAGATTCTCATATAGGATCGCATGGTTGGAGGAAACGAATGTAATGGGCGTGGAGATGATCTCATCCCCGTCCTGCCACCCGTTTTGCATCTTCAGGATCTTCACGGCAAGATGCAGCCCGGCGGTGTTGGAATTCAGGAAAAAGGCGTTTTTGTGCTTTGTGTATTCGCGCCATGCGGCCTCAAATTCCACCGTTTTGAAGCCCATTCCGGTCCATCCCCGCTCCAGGCACTGGCGGATCTCCTGCAGACATTCTTCAATTTGAAATTTTGGTTTCAATACCTGAATAGACATGATTCAGTTTCTCCAGTCTTTTTAGATTTTCCCACAACAGAACAGTTCCCCGTTACCGGTTGGCGTACATTTTCTCATAGTAGTTCTGATACTCGCCGCTGATGATCTCCTCCCACCAGTCCCGGTGGGTCAGATACCAGTCGATGGTCTTCTGGATGCCGTCGGCGAACTTCGTCTCCGGCAGCCAGCCCAGCTCGCTGTGGATCTTGGTGGGGTCGATGGCGTAGCGCATGTCGTGGCCCTTGCGGTCGGTGACGAAGGTGATGAGACTCTCCGGCTTGCCCAGGGCGTGGCAGATCAGCTTCACGATGTCGATGTTGCGCATCTCGTTGTGGCCCCCCACGTTATAGACCTCGCCCACGCGGCCCTTTCGGATGATGAGGTCGATAGCCCGGCAGTGATCCTCCACGTACAGCCAGTCCCGCACGTTCTCGCCCGTGCCGTAGACCGGCAGGGGCTTGTCGTTCAGTGCGTTGGCGATCATCAGGGGAATCAGCTTCTCCGGGAAGTGGTAGGGGCCGTAGTTGTTGGAGCAGCGGGAGATGGTCACCGGCAGTCCGTAGGTGCGGTGATAGGCCAGCGCAAGAAGGTCCGCCGCGGCCTTGGAGCTGCTGTAGGGGCTGGAGGTGTGGATGGGCGTCTCCTCGGTGAACATCAGGTCAGGCCGGTCCAGAGGCAGATCGCCGTAGACCTCATCCGTGGATACCTGGTGAAAGCGCCCTACGCCGTATTTCCGGCAGGCGTCCATCAGCGTCGCTGTGCCCATGATGTTGGTCTGCAGAAAGACGCCGGGATCCTCGATAGAGCGGTCCACGTGGCTCTCCGCGGCAAAGTTCACCACGATATCCGGCTTCTCCTCCTCAAATAACCTGAAAACGCCCTCCCGGTCGCAGATATCCATCTTTATAAAGCGGAAATTGGGACGGTCCATCACATCTCTGAGGGTGGACAGATTGCCCGCGTATGTCAGCTTGTCCAGACAGACGATCCGGTCCTCCGGGTGTCTGTCCAGCTCAAAAAAGATGAAATTGGAGCCGATGAACCCGGCGCCGCCGGTCACTATGATGGTCATGCTCATGTCCTCCAGCCCAGCAATCTCCCCTTGGCGACACGTCTGAGATGCTCGCCGTAAGGAGATTTTCCGTATAATTTCGCCGCAGAGAGCAGCTGCTCCTCGCTGAGCCAGCCCTTGCGGAAGGCGATCTCCTCCGGGGCGGAGATCTCGATGCCCTGGCGCTTCTGCATGACGCGGACAAAGTCCGTTGCCTCCGCCAGGGACTCCATGGTGCCGGTATCCAGCCAGGCGTAGCCGCGGCCCAGAATGCTCACGTCCAACAGGGCGTCCTTTAAGTACATTTCGTTCAGGGTGGTGATCTCCAGCTCACCGCGATCAGAGGGCTTCACTTTTTCGGCGCGTTTGCTGACGCCCTTCGGGTAGAAGTAGAGACCGGTCACCGCATAATTGCTCCTGGGCTTTTTGGGCTTTTCCTCAAGGGACAGCGCCTTGCCCCCCTCATCGAATTCCACCACGCCGAACCGCTCCGGGTCGTTTACATAATAACCGAATACCGTGGCTCTTGCCATTTCCTCGGCATTTTTTGCGGCGTTCATCAGGACACGGCTGAAGCCGTTGCCGAAGAAGATGTTGTCGCCCAGGATCATGGCGCAGGCGTCGTCGCCGATAAAGTCTTCACCGATCAGGAATGCCTGGGCAAGGCCGTCCGGGCTGGGCTGCTCAGCATAAGACAACGACAGGCCGTACTGACTGCCGTCACCCAGGAGCCGCTCAAAGTTTGGCAGGTCCACCGGCGTGGAGATGATAAGGATCTCCCGGATCCCCGCCAGCATCAGCGTGGACAGTGGATAAAAGATCATGGGTTTGTCGTACACCGGCAGCAGTTGCTTCGATGTCACCATTGTCAGCGGATACAGCCGCGTGCCCGCTCCGCCTGCCAGAATGATACCTTTCATGTATACGCCTCTTTTCGTGATAAAGTCAAATTGGCCCAGGAATCAAAATCACATGACGCAACTGTCAGTGCGTGTCAAAAGCGGAAGTCTCCCTTTTAGCAAGCGTCCATTATATTCGCTCACAAACAGCTCTGGATGTCACTCTCCAGTTCCCGGAAATAGGGGAGCAACGGGGCATTGTCATACAGCAAATTCCCTTCTGGCAAAGACTGGATGACAGCAGAAAGTTGCCTGATATCTTCACAAAAACGAATATAGTCCAGGTCCTTAATCCACTCGTAGCATCCCTTGACTTTAGGGCTCTGACTGTTTATGACAACGCACGGAGTTCCTGTGATTGCGCAAAAAATCATCCCGTGCAGCCGATCCGTAACGACGACCTGAGCTTTCTTGAAAAGATCGCACTGTTTTTTGATCTCCTCTTCCCTGTCCTCCGGAGAGATCGCGTGATTCACGTTCATATCTCCGATCCGGACCTTATCGCCAAACAGTTGCCGAGTCTGTCTCATAATCTCAGCTTCATCCTCTTCTGTTCGGGTCCTCTCCTTGTCAGATCGGAGGCACATCACGCAGCCGTCTCTCTCAAAAGCGGGCAGCGAATAGTTCAGAGCCAGGGCAAGATCGGGAACCAGTTTGACATGATCATACAGTTTTTTGGCCAGATCATATGTGGTTTTTTCCCTGGCATAAACAGTAAGGCTGGGATGCGCGTTATAGATAGCTTTTGACGCCTCCAGCTCTTCCCTTCCTCTCTCGTCATCATGATAATACATGGTGTTTGGAAGGATCAGGATTCTGGATTTCGGATTGGCCTGAATGACACCGCGTATCACTCTCTCTAAGCTGAACCATATCGTTCCCAGATTGCCTCCTCCATTGATCAGGATCGTCCTCCCGTTCATGGCATGGAGCATGTCCTTGTCTTCCCAGTCTTTTAAAAGTTCAGTGGGAACGTCAATATAGGGAATATGCAGCCGCTCGAGCATTAAGGTCTCTGCCTGTGTGATCGCATGATCGCCAAGGTTTCCGTGGGTCGGCGTCATGATCAGGTACACGGCTTTTTTGTTCCGCCATTTTTTAACGTAGCATTTGGATAGCTGTTTCAGGCGGCTGAGATAGCATCGCGCAGTTCTATAGAAGCTCATGTTTTCCAGCACTCCAGTCGTGATCAACAGTTGTTATGAACTAATAAGTATCCGCGGCTCTTACTCAACAGGTTCCAGATCACCGATTGAAACGTGTCCCCACCATTGGGAATTCCATGTCATTCCGTGATTAAAGCCCGGAGACGCCAGAATGGAAAATGAATAGATATCCCGCAGCACATCAATATTCCGGTCTGCTCCCAAATCTCCCGTGTCATACAGCACAAAGGAGAGGGAATAGATGGCGGGAATCAGCTGGGACATATTCAGACGGAACCGCTTTGCAACCTCGGCCCCACTCGGAATCGTGATCTTCTCCCTTGTCGAGGACATGGAAATCGGTGTACCGGACGAAGTCTTTATCATGATCCGCAGAAAGACCTGGGCATCCTTTTCCTCGTAGTTTCTGACCTTTATTCCCAGATCCAGTGAGTCTCCATAAGTCAGAATGCCGTCTGTGTCCATTGCGGAGATCTCCTCGATGGCCACCTTGGGATTTGCCCACTGGGGATCGCGCATATTGGGATTCACAACAATGCAGTTGGAAAACTCGCGGCTGTCATGTCCCATGTATACCGCGATTGCCTCTTCAACTGCGCCGCTAAAAATGATGCGTCCGTGGTCCAATACAATACACCTGTCACAAAGTGTCCGAATGGTGTTCATGTTGTGGCTGACGTACAGTACCGCGCGCCCCTCCTCCTTGGCTGCAGAACGCATCTTTGCCAGACATTTCTTCTGAAACGCCATGTCACCCACAGCAAGGACCTCGTCCATGATCATGATCTCGGAATCCAGATGCGCCGCCACGGAAAACGCCAGCTTGACGTACATACCGGAGGAATAGCGCTTGACCGGGGTATCGATAAACTGTGCGACCTCGGAGAATTCAACGATTTCGTCAAACTTCTTGTCGATTTCCGCCTTTGTCATGCCCAGGATCGCGCCGTTCATGTAGACGTTCTCCCGCCCGGTCAGCTCCGGATGGAACCCTGTGCCCACCTCCAGCATGGACGCAATGCGGCCGTCGATGGAGATCTTCCCGGTCGTCGGCGCGGTGACCCGGGAGAGCAGCTTCAGCAGCGTGGACTTTCCCGCGCCGTTGTGGCCGATGATGCCCACCGCCTCACCCTTCCGGATCTCAAGGTTGATGTCGTCCAGCGCCAGAAAGCGCTCGCCGATCTTGACATCGGTTCTGGTCCCGATCTTGCTGTTGGGGTCCTCCCTGCCGCGCTTGCGCGCCCACCAGGACTGCAGATCCCCTCTGAGCGTGCCGCCGCCGATGGCGCCGAGGCGGTACTGTTTGCTGACGTGTTCTATTTTGATTGCAAGCTCTTCCATCTTGTTTTCCTCACACCGTGTCCATGAAGGTCTTTTCCACGTGGCTGAACAGAATCACGCCGAAGAACAAGATGATGATCGTCGTGATCCAGCCGATGCCGTAGAAATGCCACTCGATGGTACCAAATCCCAAATAACCATAGCGGAAGATGTTGATCAGGGAGGTGACCGGGTTGCACATATAGAGTGTGTGCCACTTTCCGCCGGGCGCAAATGCCGCCATGCTGAACATATCGTAGGCAACCGGCGAGCCGTACATCCAGAGCTGGACGCCGAAGCCCACCAGCTTTGCCAGATCGCGATATTTGGTGGTAACGGAGGAGATAATGATGCCGAAGCCCATGGACAGCATGGCCAACTGGAGCAGCAGCACCGGCGTCATCAGGATCCACCAGTTGGGATGTACGCCCTGATTCGTGAAGGTGTAGTACAGGACAAAGGCGATAAGGAACACAAACTGGATCCCGAAGCTGATCAGCTGCGAGAGCACCGTGGAAATCGGCATCACCAGGCGGGGATAATAGACCTTGCCCATTGTATTGGCGTTTGCCACAAAGGTGTTGGCGGTTGTGGACAGGCATCCGCTGAAATACTGCCAGAGGATCGTTCCGGAAAAGTAAAAGACAAAGGACGGAATCCCTCCCGGTGCAAGGCCCGCAATATTGCCGAAAATCAGCGTAAAGACGATGGTGGTCAAAAACGGCTGGATAAACGCCCACGCCGGGCCCAGAATCGTCTGCTTGTACTGCGACACAAAATTGCGCTTCACAAACAGCACGATCAGGTCACGATACTTCCATACCTCTTTCAGATTGATGTCAAACCACCCGTTTTTCGGGGTGATGACGGTTGAAAACTTCTGTTCCTGCATTTGCTGATCCATTGGTGTCTCCAAACCTCTCTAACTGTCAGTGCTTATCTGCTTCGTTATGATGGATACGATAAAACAGGCGCCACGCCGGGAAACAATCGAACTTCTCCGCAAGCAGTCTTGTGAACGACTTCGGAAGCTGAGGCGCTCCGCGGCGCGCGGAAGAATAATAAACGGAGTCAGAAACCAATTCTTTGTAAAGCTTTTTCCTTTCCCTGTCCTTCACGCCGTCACTTTTCATAAACAGCATGCGGAGGCGATTGAAGTAGTGCTTGTTCGCCGCCCACAGGTCGATTTCCGGCCTGACCTCGTCCAGGATCCCCATTCGTTCAGCAAGATCCGTGATCCCGTTTGCCATGATGTGGGCGCTTTTGATCTCCGACTCTCCCAGCACGCCGTGATGGGACGGCACGTACGGCTTGTAGCCGACCCGATAGTCATACTGCACCGAATCAATATATACAAGACGGTCCACTGCAGCCAGATATCGGGTATTGAACTCAAAATCCTCCGCACTCCTCATACCCTCACGGAACCGGATCTGTTTTTGATTGATCACATCCCGGCGGTAAAGCTTACAGTATGGAGGAAACAGTCGGAACTGAAAAATCAGCTCCCGGAAGTGCTCGGCGGTCAGGCCCTCTCCCGTACGAAAGTCCATGGAGAACGGAGCGGGGAAATCCCTCTTTTCCGGCCCATTGTCGCCAAAAGGCTGATAATCCGAGATGATCAGCGTCCTGTCTGTCTCACCTGCCAGCGTCTGCCGCGCCAGAATCAGATCATGAAGATAGTTCGGTCTGACCAAATCATCCGCGTCGATGAAAACAATATACTCGCCCTTTGCCTCGTCCAACCCGCGGTTTCGAGCCCTGGACACGCCCCCGTTTTCCTGGTGGATCACGCGAATACGGGGATCCTGCCCGGCGAACCGGTCGCAGAGCACGCCGCTGCCGTCTTTCGAGCCATCATCCACAAGAATCAGCTCAAAATGCGGATAAGTCTGGCTCAGGATCCCGTCTACGCATTGTGGAAGATACTGCTCCACATGATAGACCGGTACAATCACCGATATTACAGGTTTTGTCATGGCTCGCTCTCCTTTGGATCACTTGATTATCCTTCCCTTCTCAGCATCCGCTTCAACTTCTGCTCGTACGCAAAGAGCCGTGCCAGCTTCGGCGATACCTGCGCCAGATAGTACTCGTACTTCATCGGGCTCACGTGTTTTCTCAAATACCGAAGCGCCGGAAGCAGCCCCATTCGATACTCCTCAGGGACTTCAACGCCGTCACGCCTGGCGTAGATCGCGTATGTCGCCAGCAGGCGTTTCCGCTTCCCCTCGGCCGCATCAACGATCTCCGGTTCATTCTTCTCCCTGAAAAAGGCAATGCAGTTGTCGATTGCCCACAGATCATCGTACCGCTTCAAAGTGAAGCGCTCCCGTGTGATGCTGTCGTCTCTCACGCGGTAACAATAAAGCGATAAATCCAGTGCTGCAACAGTTTTCGCCCGGTAGCATACCGGCGGGATAAACGCCTGGTCTTCGTGAAGCCGCCCTAACGGAAATCTCGTACCGCTGATCAGAGCCGCGCGAAACAACTTTCCCCACGCGTTGATCGGCACCCGTGAACTTCCATTGTATATGGCAACGCAAGCTTCCGGTCCGGTGAATTTGAAGCTGGAAAACGCTTTACGAGCGTCTGGCGCAGCGACTATCTTCTCCTCTGCATCAGTGAACTCTACCGGAGCGCACACTGAGACATCGGCTTCCACAGTCTCCGCAGCCTCCAGCAGCAGCTCCAGGTATTGCGGCAGAATAAAGTCATCGCTGTCCACAAACGTGATGTATTCGCCCCGCGCGATGTCCATGCCGGCATTCCTCGCTCCGGAGAGGCCTCGGTTCTCCTGATGGATCACCCGGACACGCGGATCCTCTCCGGCATACGCATCGCACAGCTCGCCGCAGCGATCGGGTGAACCGTCATCCACCAGGATCAGTTCAAAGTCCCCATAGGTCTGGGATAGGATGCTTTCCACACATGCCGCGAGATACTTCTCCACCTTATAAACCGGGACGATCACAGAGATCGTCGGGTTCTTTGTCCGGGAAATATCTTCCATCAATGGCACTCTTTCTTCAAAACATGGATCACGCTCATCAGCGGATCGTAGATCCGAAAGTGATCGAATACACCGGCGGGGACCTTGGAATACAAAACCGGGAACTCCGTGCAGCCGAGGATCAGCGCTTCACCCGAGAACGAGGTCACCAGCTCTACAAACCTTTCTACCACTTCCGGCGTAATGTGATCCTGCTTTACAGCTTCGATCAGCTCCCGCTGCATGAGATACTGTTCGTTTTCGGGCGTCCGCAATGCGATGCCGTAGGGTGCAAGTCCGTTTTTGAACACGCCGGACTGGATGGTCCCCTCTGACGCGATCAGAGAGATTTCCGTCTCCCCCGCCTCTGCGATCTCCCGGCAGCAGGCGTCAATGATGCTGATGATCTTTCCCTGCGCTTCCGGAACATTGCGATAGATATCCTCCAAAAAGCAGTGGGACGTATTGCAGGCCAGTACGACTTTCGTCGCCCCGGCGCGCAGCATGGAGCGGACAGAGTCGGAAAGCTCTTCCACCAACTGATCGTACTTTTTCCCCTCCAGGATCGCCAGGACCCTGCTGGGCATCGTACAGCGGTTGTCGATCAGGATTCGGGGCCGGTCCCATTCTTTTTCTGCCGGGAAGGCCTTCAGCAGCGCCTCAAAGAAGTGCAGCGTCGCAAAGGATCCCATCCCTCCCAGCACACCAATCACGTCATGATACATCATTCAATCCTCATAGCCGTTGCGCACCCACTTGACGGCGCGCTCATAGTCGTCAATCGTGTCGATCTCTTTTGTCCGGATATACACCATGGGCAGCGGCAGCATCGGCTCGATGAGATGGAACACATGCCTCGTGCCGGGCTGCAGTTGATCGGTTCTGACCTTCGCCAGACCCGTCCATTCATAATCGCCGTATTCCTTGGAGAAGCCGGTGACGTGCTCCACGCCGCGGATCAACTGCGTGGGCATGGTCCACGGATTGTCGGTAGACGGCGTCGTACCGCCGACACAGCTCCCGTCGTATTCGATCACCCGGATCAGATCGTCCGGATGCACCAGCAAATCTCCGTCCAGCGCCACCGCATACTCGCGGCCATGTTTTGCGCCAAGATAAAAGCTGGCGCCGGTGCCGGTATTCCGGTAGTCGTGGTTGAATACAAACAACACGTCCTTTCGGACGGAATTGACGACCCCGATGACTTTCTCCGCCTGATAACCCACCACCACGCGGATGTCCTCATAGTCCTTCAAAATCTCCAGCTGCCGCTCGATCAGGGTCTTTCCTTCCACCTCCACCAGTGCTTTGGTGCATCCGAGCCCCAGGCGCGTGCCCATGCCGGCACAGCTGATCACAATGGTAACATTATTCTTCATAAGAATTTCTCCCCCGGCTTACTCGCAAAGCATTCGCAGAAAATCGCAGAGCCGATCCTCATCATACACCGCATGAGTAGCGTTACTCATCAGGGAATAGGCAATGGGCCGAACGCCGCCAAAACCGATTCCCACTTCGGCCATCTGCACCATATCCGCGTCATTGCTGCCATCGCCGACTGCGACCACAGGCTGCACGAACTGCTGGACCACCAGCGCCTTATCCAAGACGCTGTTCACTCTGACCAGGGTGTCGTTCTCGACACTTGCAGCGGAGCAGTAGCAGTGGGTCATGGGCAGGCCGATCTTTTTCACCAGCTCCTCGATCCAGACGTCCAGATTGCCGGTTACGATATAGCATCTTTCCTTATGCTCCGCAATAAAAGAAACCAGCTTTTCATTCAGCGGCGTCCGCGCAACGATCTCGGAGACCTTGGAAACGGGGATAGATTTCAGCATCTCCACGCGCATCAAAAAGCTGCTTTGGAACGGCAGCTCGCCACGCATGGTTTTTTCAGTCAGCTCCGCGATCTGTTCAGCCATCCCCACCTGATCGGCCAATGCGGGAAGGATCTCGACCTTTGTAATCGTCGCGTCCAGGTCAAAAAGAAACAAACGGTTATTCAACAGTCTCACTCCACTTCCGGTTCAATTACGCCTATCTCACGCAGGTACGCAAATCCCTCTTTCAGTCCCTCGTCGAACTCCGTCGTATGCGGTTCCCGAACAGAAAACGGGAGCTTCCAGTAATCTCCATAGGAAAATCCCAGCGCCCATTCAAAGTGCTTCCAGACGGAATAGCGCCGCCCCTCGAATTCCACTGCGTCTTTCTGGAGCGGATAATAGTCGGATACCTTCCGGATCCCGCGCTCGTCACGGCTCCACCATGGGCAGTTGATGGGTTCGCAGAAATAATCCCCGTGGCCGAACATGGGGAAGTCCTTCATCTGCTCCTCCTCAAATGCCGCCATCTGCTCGTCCAGGGCGGCATTGGGCAGCGGTCTGCAGCCCTGCTCATTCACGTATGAAGCCGACAGTTCCTTGATTTTTTGTATATGCCGCTGATTGGCGCGCTGCGTATCCTTCCATACCTTGTCCAGCGTTTCCGGCGTCACGTCGATGAAGTCGAAAACGAGGATATCGATCCAGAACACTTCCACCGCGCGGAACTTCACCTTGGATACTTTCAGTCCCTCCCGATAGTTGTAGCAGTACTGAACGACGATCTCCGGGTCATTCTCCAGCAGCATCCGCAGCTTCAGGTAGTCGGACTTCATCATGCCGATATCCACGTCGTTGTCCCAGGGGATGAAGCCTTTGTGGCGGACGGCGCCCATCAGCGTCCCCCCCACAAGGAACAGCTCCATGCCGTTGGCGTCGCAGATGTCCTTCACACGCTGAAGGATATAGTTCTCCGCCAGTTGGATGTTTCTGAGCCGTCCGGTAGCCTTCGGCATTTGGAGGAATACGCGCTCCTTGGTCTGCTGCATGGTCTCGCCGGCCTGCATCTGGGACAGCCAGAAGAGGTACTCGTTCTTCTCGTTGGTCTCTTTGATTCGGCGGTCTATGTCATCAAACCGCTTCATAAGGTGCTTTTCCACCAGGTAAGACGGCAGTATTTTTTTCAGTTTTTCTCGCATGCCCATCACATTGTCTCCTCTTCTATGTCGGTTGCTCTTTCTATTCGGCAGGCCGCCGGGCAGTCAGTCTTCAGGGGATTCTAAAAAGTTCCGGCAGATAATCCTCTCGCGCTGTTAACCCGTTATATTCCATGAAAAAGTACTGTTTTAAGGGATCATCAAGGGGGGCGTTTTCGTCATAGTGAAACACATTTCCTTCTGCGTCAAGGCATATTCCGTAACGCGTCCGCACCGGGACAGTTTCATGAAGGTCAAGAATCTGCTGATAGAACGGTGTAAGCGGCAGATTGCTGTAAGACAGTATCTGTGGGATAAGATCCGTCATGCTGGAATAAACCATGTTGTCTGGCAGCGCACAGCCAAAGTTGGACCAAACCGCAAAGGGCACCGCTCTTTTCATGAGTTCCGCTTCATCAGGCGACATGGAGTGTTTTTCCTCCAACCGGTTGATCAACGACGGCGCATGATCCCCAACCATGCAGATAATGACCGGTCTGTCACAATCTGCAAAGTAATCTGTCAAATCATGGAAAGCTTTTGCGGAAAGCGAGACGGACGACAGGTATTCATTGAGATCATCCGTTAAGCTTCCCCAATCTCTTAACGTATGTATGGTATCGAGAGCATCGTCGTTTTGCTCCCAGCCGCCGTGATTTTGGTAAGTGAGCAAATAGTAAAATCTGGGCCCGTCAACGTCTCTTTCATACAATGAAATCATCCCATTATAGTCATCCACGTCCAGTACCGGTCTGTTCCCATTGTAATTTGTCACCGAAAAGCTGTTCTCCCCCAGATATACGTGGTCAAAGCCCAATGCCGGATAGGCTATATGCCGTGAATAGTTTTCCGGTGTGCTGTTGTGCATTGCGGTCGTCGAATACCCCAGCGACTTCAAATACGTAATCGTCGTGGCGTTCTTTTCATGGAAATCAAGAAAAGTGAACGGAGCGGATGCTGCCAGCAATTTCATCGAATTAGACGTTAATAATTCAAATTCCGAATCATTGGTCCCGCCGCCTATATCTGGCGAAAATGCGATTCCATAAGATGCGTTTTCAATTTGATAAAACGGAGCAAGATACTCCGAATCCGTCTGGAGGTCGCTGTAATATTCCAGATCACAGAAACTCTCATTCAATATCATGATGATATCGGGATACGTTCCCCCGGTGTTTCCACTGTCCGGGACAGGAACCGATATTTCTGAGGCACTGTAGTCTCCCGGCATAAGCAATGGATGCGCTGTATTTTTGACATCATATGCGGCACTCGAAAAGAAACCGTTGTACATAACAGATGCATTCCAGGAAAACTGCCAGACATTCTTCAATGCAATCGGGCTAAAAAAAGCCAGATAAGTGATCATTGCGCAGGAAGCAAATGATGCAATCCCACAGGTCAAAGTTCCCCTCCGCCAGTTGAGGTGAGCAAAACGAGATGCCAGAAATAGTTCGGCAAAAAACAGTGCAATAACGTCCACAAGCTGTGGGGACAGCGTCAGCGTATACCCGGACAGCACATTCAATGCAGTCCTTGTATTCGCAAACTCACTTGGCAGCAGAGGACTTCCATGAAGTTGAATCACATAGAAATTCGCAGTGCTGAATACGGTGATCACCGTGCTGCTGATTACAGCACTCAGCTTTTCGCGCCGTAACAGCAGCATGACCAATAGGCTTAGAGAAGACAGGGCAGCTATGTTTATGAGAAGGTACCGAAACTGGATCCTGAAGATGTTCGGAAGATAGTCCAGTGTACTTCTCTGCAGCTGCGCCAATTGAAAAAGAACCAGAATCATCATGAGGATCAGATTGCGCAAAACAAGGTGCTCCCCCAAATAGGCTCTCATCGTGCCCATTCGATTCAGAATCGTGTTGAGAAATATATTTAAACCGAAAAAGGAGACTCCTATCGCTGCCACGCAGATAATAACAAGGAACTGATCCTGCCGCAGAGATAACATGGATGAGAACGTTTTAATATACGCCGATGTTTTCCAGTATTCGTAGAATCGCGTTGCCGCAAACAGCATAATGGCTAACTGGATCAGGATCAGACTCTTATTAAACGATACGCCCTTGCTGTCATCTCTGATAACGACCCAAATTGACACGGCGAGCGCAGAACACACAATCGCCAGTCTAACTGGGCTCAGCGTAACAAGGAGAGGAAAAAAGGCAGATAGCGAAATCACGATCCATGCTCTGTATTTGATTTTCCCGCCTTCGCGATTTGCCATTTTCTCCTCCTGATTCACTCATGGAACGTCAGCTTTTGCATGTTTGTTCATTGTTTCGTCAAGGTCCTGCTCTTGCGCTTTCCTGCAAGCCATGGCACCCAGCGGTTGATCACGAAGATCGTGGGAATTTCAAGGATCGCGACGCCGAACAGCATGATCAAACCCGGTATGACAGGTGTGGTTCTATAGTCGGAAACACCCAGCAGCGTACCGATCACCGCATAGTAAAAATGGTGTGTTCCAAAAATCAAAATGGTGTTCATCCCCGCTTTTATGAGGCCACAGTTAATCGGTTTGGGGAAGGATATCTTCCCGATCTGGATCACGGCATATGCGCCGCACAGTCCACTGGCCACGAAAGCGAGGGTCGTAAGTGAAAGCACACGCTCCCCCTCCCGTCCCAGTAAAAGGCCCACTGCCAGCACGGCAACAATCGAAACGACGCAGGCCGGGACATGGAGTTTTTTGAACCATTCGGCGGCGCAAAAGCCACACGCGAAGAAAAGCGTATAGTATAGAACGCCACTGACCGTGCTGATGTAGTGATTAGCCGTCGGCAGGAAGAAAGAAACCGCAAATAGAACCACGGCTGCGGCAAAAATGAGCGGCTTTTTCTTCAAAAGTCTGATCACCCAGAAAAACAGAAGCTCAATCAGAAACAAATCCATTAAAAACCAGAGATTCGGGTCATTGAAATGCATGGTAACCGTATTGTAGAGATAGCCCTTCACATTCAAGTTGATTCCGTGCCGAACGATGTCCGTCAGGCAGCCCAGGATCTCGATCCAGATGAAAGGTATCCCAAACGCGAAAAGCCGGGACAGCAAAAACGCGCCAAATTTCTTTTTATATGATTCGGTCTCATTGAGCAGAATGCCGCTGATCACAAAAAACGCAGGCATATGAAAGGCGTAAATCGTATTAAAAACCGGCCCGCTTTGCCAGATGTGCCCGATCACCACCAGGATGATCAGCAACCCCTTCGCCTTATCCAGATAGTCCAGTCTCTTTGCCATTCTTCTTCTCCGTTACTTCTCAAACCCGCTCTTGTGCGGGAGAATCGTTTCAAAAGCCCTTCTCAGCCTCTCCGACAGCGTCACAAAATCCAGGTCTCCCGTCGGATCGTTGACACAGACCATGTCATGGCTCTGTGTTGTGATGATGTCACATAGCGCATCGATGCTCTCCTGCGTCACATCCTCCACCACGTTGTCCACCACGTATGGCGCGAATCTGCCGCCGGCGAGCTGCCACCAGATCGCCAGCCACTGATTCACATCGTCATTGGAGCGGAACCTGCGCAAGCTTGTCTGATGAAGGAGTTCCGGCTCTGCGCGCCAGATCTCTCCAAACGTCTGCCTGCAGCGGGCGGCGGGAGCATGGAGGTTTTTAAATCCAAGAAACGCTTCCGGGAAAAGCTTCTCCACGGCTTCCGTTCGGAAATTGTCCTGCCAGCGATATGCACGGTTCACATACTTTTTTCTGTTTTGTCGTACCTGATCCCGTTTCACGAAATGATTGTTTACGATCCTCATATCATTGGCGATCAGATGCTGCCAGATCCCCGGTTTCCCCAGGAATTGCGCAGGCACCTCTGCCCCGTAACTGCAGGGCAAACCGTCTTTGAAGAAGTCCTGCTCGGCCATTGGGCGCGTGATGAACATATCATCATTGAAAAAAACAAAGTGTTCGGTCAGATCCGGAATACGATGAATATTCATTTCAATGGTATTTGCGCTGAATGTCGGCAGATATTCCTGTGGAATGTAATCCGAATGCTTCACATGGTTCAGCTTCGGATGTTCCAGATTCAACCACGCGGGAACGTGTCCGCAGGTCACAAAATGCACCTTTCGTACCCAGGGTGTGAATGTCTCGATGGCACGGAACCAGTAGGGCATCAGCCCCCAGTCCCGAAAGCGGTTGGGCGCATTGCTGTCATCAACTACATTTGTCTGGTACTTCCGCTTTTCCGCCAGCCATTCGGGGTCATTTCCATCAACCCACAATACCACAAAATCAATATCCATAGCTCATCCCGTCCCACTTGTCTCACTTGTGTGCCAGGCGCTTCACCATCTTGAACGGATCCGCCGCCCGGCAGCGTATGTCAATTGCCTCATAGCGGTTTGACGCGCTGTAGGTGTGCAGACCGTCAACAAAGCGGCCTTTTGCCTGAATATCCTTCTCCGAAATCTCAAAGGCAAGCTGTTCCTGATATGAATCCGCCGGATTGACGTGGTAAAACGCCAGACCGTCTCCGTATCGCTTCTCCTGGCTGATCTGCGCCGGGCGGAGAAGCTTGTCCCCTTCCCGAATCACCGGGCCGGCACCGCGCACCCGGAGCGTATCGTAACCGGGCCATGAGACCTCCTTCAAAATTGGAGTGTTCCAATCTGCCAACGTATAGGCCCGCGGGACCACACGCTCGCTCCCCTTCTCCGTCAGGAATGTCAGCAGCCAGTACCGCCCGTCGCGGGCAAACACCGTGGTATCCACCGCATGTGCTTTAAGCAGCACCGTCTGCAGCTCCCACCGATAGGGAAATGACGCCGCGCGGTACAGCCGCACCTCTGCCGCCGCGGAGGATTCCGGGATCATGTACCAGTTCCCCTCCGCCCGGAAAACAAAGGGGTAGGAGTAATGGCATTCATCCTCCAGGATGACCGTCGGTTGGGAGAGCCGGCAGCCATCCAGCACCTCCACGACCTCGATCCGTCCCTTTTCGCCCTTGACTGCCTCATAGAAGAGCCAGGTGCGATCTCCATCGTCCGCCAGCATAGGGTCTGCTGACCAGTCATCCTTTGTGGCAGGCATAATCATCTGCGGGCAAAACGGCTTCCCGTCTGCCACGCCATGCCGCTGCTTTTCCCGCAGGGCAATGGTAAAGAAATACTGTCCCATAAACAGCTTGCTAAGCAGTCCACCGGGCTTCATCTTGTCTTCCTCAAACTCCTTCTGTATTTCACCTGCACCGCCGCCCAGTGGCGGGTGCGGCTTATCGCGCGGCCAAGCCACACGCCTGTATACTGTCTTCTCCGGAGCATCTCATACAGTTCCGGATCGGCGTGCGCGATTGTCTCAGAACGCGTTCCGGACAGCATGTCCTCTGCGGCGATGCGGATCTGCTTCGGAGAAGCGTATCGCAGCTGCTCGCGGAAGAGCATGGCGTATATCTCATCTGCAATGCGTCGCACTTTATCCGGCGCACCGTGCCGGGAATCAAACCACTCTGCCGCCTCATAAAAGGGTATCATGTAACGAGAAAGGCTATCAATTCGCCAGAGTCGATTAAACGTCCCCCGCTCATCCTCCGCCTGACGGTAGCGATAGACCGCCCTGTCCATCAGGTGGATGCGGTGACAGCAAGCCAGGCAGCGCACTGAGAACAGATAATCCTCCATCTCAATCATATCCTCGCGGAAGGAAATGTTGTTGGAGATGATCACATCACGCAGGATCAGTTTGTTCCAAACCGGAGACAGCATGTTGGTTCGGAAAAGGGGCTCCAGTTCTGCAGCCCACTCTGATGTGCTCATCACTCCGGCCCTCGGATACACCACCGGGTCACTTCTGTACAGATTGCCGTTGTGGTAGTAGTCAAAGCACATGCCGAACAGCAGCATATCCGGATGCTCATTCTCCAAAATCACATTCACGTCCGCCAGGCTTCCGGGTTCCAGTGAATCATCCGCATCCACAAAAAAGACATAGTCGCCTTTCGCCTCACGGAGGCCCCTGTTTCTGGCCGCTGAAACGCCCCGGTTCTCCTGTTTTATGACTCGAAGCTCAGCGTATTGGCCGGAAAGCCTGTCCAGTACGATATCCGTATCATCTGTTGAACCGTCGTTTACCAGGACGGTTTCAAAATCCCGCATTCCGGATCGATATAAGCTGCCGATTATGGTTTCCAGGTGTTTTGCACAGTTATAGACGGGTATTATCACAGAAATTTTCAAGGCAGATCACCTTTCTCATGCTGCATCGGACACGATCTTACTGAAAGAAAAATCGGAACGGGGTAAAATGCTCATCGTTTAGAATGGTATCAAGAAACCTCCAAACGGCAAAAGCGCAGAATATATATGGCGCGTAATTGTATACCAGACTCGATGTCTGTTCAGACAAATAGCGCCGTCGCGGCTTGATCCTTTCAAAAACCATGGGAATAAAGATGACCGCAAACTGGAAATAGTAGTCTGCCAGTCTCTCAAAAATATTGCTGTAGCTTGAAAACGTCTGAATGACAGCGGCCATACCCATCAGATGCAGCAAGGCACAGTAAACCCGGTCGTCAGGATCCGGTGGTCTGATCAAAAGTGCGGCAACAATGATGATCAGCATGACAATGACTTTATTTGCCAGGAACCGTACGTCGCCGACAGCATCCACCTCTGAATCATAGTAAGCATCATTCATCAAATTCAGAATGCGGTCACGGAGCAGATATGTCAGCAGGAACAATCCTGCCAGCAGGATCAGATAGTGCCTTCCGGTTCTCATATTGGCGATCCAATACGCAGGAAGGAAAACCAAGGCCGGGAAGTGGAAGAAGGATGCCGCCACAACGAGAAGGATAAAACGGACCGGCTTTCTGTCAACGATCGATGGAAAGGCGAGAAACAGGATAGCCATCGCAATGCTCTGCTTCGTCGCCGACATCTGGAAAATGAAAAACAGCAGTCCCAGATAATAGAGCACGCTCTGAATCGGTGAGGGCGAATACTTATGAATGATCAGTGCCTCCGAGGACAGGATAATAGCGGCTACAATGGCTATAAACCACTGGTAATCGCCGTTTGTCAGATCATAGACCAGCTTCATCAACCATCGGGTCGCAAAATTTCGATTCTGTCCGGCATACGATTCATCTTCGCCTGAAAAATGCGCCCAGTCACGAATGTCGCCCAGGTCACTCCATTCCCTGTCCGCCATGGCGTTAAAATCGTAGCGATAGGACGTTCTGGAGTCGTTGCCGATCGTCTGGCTGTCGCGCAGGCCCTGGATGCAAAACAGCAGGACAAAGACAAGAAGAATGTACGCCGTATTCCCTTTTCGTGCTCCGCGCAGAACAACCGCCAGCGCAAGGATCAGCACCACAAGCCAATGATAGATACTCAACGTTTCATCCTCTATTTCTCAAAAACTATCCTGTCAAAATAATCTTCCGTTGTTTTTACCAGCGCAGAAGCCGAGAAATCCTTTCTGCGCACAGCTGCCTGTTCCCCATATTTTTTCCGCAGCCTCGTATCCGCCAGCATTTTTTTCAGTCCGGCGCAGAAGGCGTCGTCATCATTCTCTGTGATCAGCCCATATTCGGAGTCTCCCAGGATCTCTCTCATACCGAAGCAATCGGTCGTGACGATCGGTTTCCCCAAAATAATGGCTTCCGTGGTGGCTGTGCTGAATCCCTCATAGGATGATGAGCAGGCAATGATATCGGCCCGGCTCATATAAGCGTACGGGTTATCCCGGAAGCCTGGCAGATGCGCCGTCCTCCGGAGACCGTGTTCCTCGATAAAGCGTTCCAGTCCGGCGCGTTCAGGACCTTCGCCGATGATCCACAGCTGATGGGGCACGCCCGCCTGAAGGATCTGCTTGTGCGCCTTTAACAGCCGGTAATAGTTTTTGGGGACCGATAGTCTCCCGACTGCCATCACCACCGGCTCCTCACCGGTCTGAAAATCCGTAGGCTCACAGCCGGCTTTTCTCATAATCAATTCATCATCGATGACGTTGTGGAGAACGACCGACGGAAACCGCCCGCCAAACAGTGCGTCAAAGCTCTCCTTGACCCCCTTGGATACGCAGACGATCCGGTCGAACTTCGCATACCACGCCGCGGTCTTGTGCGCAAACGCCTGCGGATCAGCCACCGCCTTCAGCAGGTCGCAGTGGACCCACGCCAGCTTCTTCGCCTTCTTATTTGTCGAAGCCGCCATGATCTTGGTGGATCCCATCTCCAGATAGGCGCACTCTATATCGTAATCATCCTTGACGTGCAACGGATACGCCAAACCGGTCTGCGCCTCGGCGCGATAGCGAAAACGGTTGACTTTGCTCTCGGATGAATACATAGACTTGTAGCGGATTCCCGGAGCAAGGTATTGGGAGGGTTCACAAGGCCAGACTGTCTGCACGGTAATCTCAAACCGCGTCTGATCCATGTGGTTGACAAGGTCGCACAGCACCTTCTCGGCGCCGCCGCCGGTCAGTTTTTCAATGAAAAAAAGAATCTTGATCATCCATTCACGCTCTTTTCGTACAGGCTGCAGGTCCTTTTGGCAAATTCCCCGGAATCAAACCCGCCGGTTTCAATGGCCTTGACCACCGTTCCGCGTTCTGAACGGCCTTTGAACACCGCCCGCTCCAGCGCGTCCGCCCAGGCTTCCGCGCCGGCATCCAGGCGCAGCCATTCTACGGTGCCGATGCCGAAATCCACCTCATGGGAAAAGGTATCGGCCGCAATGCACGGCAGCCCCGAAGCCTGCGCCTCGATCAGCGTGAGGGGCATCCCCTCGAATTTAGAGGGGAGCAGAAAGGCATCCGCCCGTTTCATAAGCTTGTCCACGTCTTTGCGGACGCCCAGAAGGCAGACCGTATCCTCCAGCCGTTTCTCCCGAATAAGCTCTCTCACCGAGGATTCATAGTCCTCCCCATTGTTTCCCACAAAAATGAAACGGAACCGGTGCCCACGCCGTTTGCAGGCCTCCGCGATCTGCACCGAGAACAGGAAATTCTTTTCATCGGAAAAACGGCCCACCTGGAGGATCTCCGGGATCGTCTTTTCAACGCTGTTTTCCCTGTCTTCTTCCGGCAGAAATCGTGCTGTCTCCACGGAATTAACGATCAGATGGTAATTGCTTTTGTGGATCACGCTGTCGCCAAATAAAAACCCTGCCGCAAGGGAGGAACAGGCAAGAAACTCGGTGGCGTTCCAGAGGATCAGCCTTCGCATCACTGCATGATAAACGCGGCGGATCAGATTGCCCTTTTCCTGATTGCAGCTGTGGGCGTGCACAAACCGGTGCTTTACGCCGGCAATTCGGGCGGTAAGCAGCACCATGCCGCTGTGGAACAGCTCGTGGGAGTGGACAACGTCGTACTGGCCCTCTTTGATCACCCGGTAGAGAGCCTTGCAATAACGAAAGAAGTGCTTTCCTCCCGTAGTGGGAATGTGAATACAACGTCCGCCCAGCGTCTCGATCTCGTCCTGGTAGAACGGATGATCCGCCGTTGTGGTAAAATCAATTTGAAATTTTGTTCTGTCCGCCTGACGGAGCAGGTGCATCAGCTGGTTTTCGATCCCGCCGACGTCCATTGTGCCGGCAACGATCAAAACACGAATTGCCCTCATATGTCCCTCTTGATCTATTATTTGTCCGGATGTGCGTCAGAAACGGCTCGATTCATAAGCAGGCTTCAAAGGCGGTCATGGATCCGGGCGATGGCATAAGCAACATGTGCAAGCTTTTTCTCCACCACAAATTTGCTCAGCCTGTGTATGAGATTCCTGGGCGGGATCCGCCTGTCATCCGAGGCAAAGGCAGAGAGGATCTCCCTGGTTCTGTGCAGCCGCTGGGCACGCGTTAAATCAGCCCGGAGCAGCCCCTTTACACAGGCAAAGCCGGTGCGGTAATAATTGTAGTCAAGGATTTGCAAAAGTGAATCCTTCTGCGCAGAATCAAGTGTTGATTGCAGAACCGCATCAAAGGAGTATCGATAAATCAGCAGCGCCTGTGCGCTGGAATTGGGATCATATCGTCTGGAGAGAGACTCACCGTTTGATTCATCCACAACATAAAGACAGTCCTCGATGGCCCCGACACTGCGCACCGCCATGAGGTACTGCAGACAGAACACAAAATCTTCACCGACGGACAGATCCAACGGGAAAGAAATGTCTTTTTCCCGGAGGATTGCACGGCAGAATCTCTTGTTCCAGGGCGAACCGTTCCGCGTTTGGAGAAATGCTTTTACGAAGTCCTCGTATTCCGGTTCATTTTCAGCCGTCGTGTCATAACGGATCCCGATTTTCGCTCCCGATTGGATTCCATCGCGCTCCTCAGCGGCGGAAAATGCCAGAAACTCCAGCTCCGGTCTGGTCTGCAGGACGTCAAAATAATCGTCTTTGACGTAATCATCGCTGTCCACAAAGGTAATGAACGTCCCTCGGGCAAGCTCAATGCCCGCGTTCCGCGCGGCGGACACCCCGCTGTTCTCCTGGACCAGATACCGGATGCCGCTATATCTGTCGCGGTATTCGCGGCAGATCTCATCGCTGGCGTCGGTGGATCCGTCGTTCACGAGGATCAGTTCTGCGCGGCCCTCAGCCTGCGAAACGAGGCTGTCGAGACACCGACGCAGCGTTTTTTCCGCATTGTAAACAGGAATAATGACAGAAAACAACATCGTCTAACTCTCCCTTGCGGCGCTCAAGTAGAAGTTCTGCAGTTTTCTCGCTTCCACCCGGATATCGAATCCGGCTTGGGTCAGTTCCTTGCGGCAATCGGTTCTATGAATGTCTGCGGCAAGGATCGCATCTGCCCACGCAGCCGTGCCGAGCTCCAAAGAAAGCCGGTTGATGTTTGGGGCAAAAGCGCATACCTCCGGAACCGCGGTGGAGCAGACCACCGCCAGCCCGTTTGCCTGCGCTTCGATCATAACCACCGGAAGCCCTTCAAAGAGCGACGGAAGCATCAGGATATCAAAGGCATTGATCAAGCTGCTGACGTCTGTCCTGACGCCGAGAAACTGCACGCGGTCCTCTATGCCAAGACTCCTCGCCTTATTGCGCACCGTCTCTTCGGCTATTCCCTCTCCGACAAAGATCAGACGGCAATCATTCCGACGGGATACAACCTCCTTGAAAACATCCAGCGTAAAGCTCTGATTTTTTACCCGGTCGATCCTTCCGATTTGTCCGATCGCCAGCCCCCCATCCGGGATTCCCAGTTCCCGGCGGTATTTGGTGCGCAGGTCGCTTCGGAAGGAAAAACGATCCAAATCCACTGCGTTCCGGATCACTGTATAGTCGGAGCCAAACATCCATGCCCCCGCCTCATCCGAGCAGGCAAAGCGATGTGTTGCATGTTTTGAGATACGTTTTTTGTTGAAGTTGTGATACGGAAGCGCCCACTTGAAATACATGGATGTGCTGTGACTGTGCATGATCCGGCAGGGGATTCCGGCCTTTTCGGCATAGAGGATTGGCGTGATATACAGCAGCGCATTTCCATGGACATGAATAATGGAATACCCGTTTTCCAGTACCTTTTTCAGCGCGGCACGATTCTTGACGGGGTGTCTGTAATACGGTGGGATCCGGTACTCCCTGCTCCCGTAGGATTCCAGTTCTTCTCTATACAGGTTCTGATCGCTCTGCAGCAGAAAATCGAAGACGATTTTCTCATGGTCCATGTTCCGGTACATATTCATCAGGAACATTTCCGCTCCGCCGCTGCCTATTCCCGAGATGACATGCAGAACCCGAACCCTGTTGTCCATTTTCAGCTTCCCTTTCTGTATATGGAATAAACCCGCCTATCCGTATATGGTACCGACTGTTCTCCCTGCCGATGCGGCATGTCAACAGGGTCTTCCTGCTGCTTCTCCGTATCTGCCCCGGTTACTCCGAGATCAGTTGTGTCAATTCTCTTCTGACGGAAGAAACCGTATAGGACCTCGCGGCCTCATATCCCGCTTCTCCCAACCGCTCTCTGCCACCCTGTCCGTCATAAACGGTCTGAATCAATTGCGCCGCTTTGCCTTCATCCAGCGGAGAAAACAGATAGCCCGTAACGCCGTCCGTCACCAGCTCGTCGTGTCCCCGGTTGTGAGCGGCCACGACGGGTTTCTTGCACAGCATCGCCTCGATAAGGTTTAAGCCGAGCCCCTCCCGCTTGCTGCAGGAGACCACCAGATCCACCGCCGGAGTGACACGCTCCAGGTCGGTGCGATAGCCCAGGAGCTTCACGGTGTCCTCCAGAGCCAGGGACGCGATTTGATGGCGCAGGTCCTGCTCCTTGGGGCCGTTGCCGGCCAGAAGGACCTTGAGACGGGGGATCTTATCCTTCAGCAAAGCCGCAGCGGAAATCAACGTTTTTTGGTTCTTATTCTCATTCAGCTCACCAACGCACAGGATCACAAAATCGTCCGGCGACAGCCCCTCCGCCCGGCGCATGGCCAGCTGCTCCTCCGCCGTAGCGGGGTGGTAGCGCTGCGCATCCACGCCGATGCCGTGGATGCGGGCGATCTCCGTCTCCTTGCCGAACCGCTCCCGTGCCAGGTCGTAGTCCTCTTTGTTGATCGTGATGAGCAGGTCGCAGTATTTCGCCATGAACTTCTCGATGGGATAGTAGATCAGCCAGCCGGCTTTGGACGATCCCTTGAAAAAATGGAAGCCGTGGGCCATGTAGATGACCCTCGTTCCCTGTTTCCGCGTCTTTCTCGCCGCCAGTCTGGTCACGATGCCGCCCATGGGCGTGTTGCAAAGGATCACGTCGTAATGCTCCTGTGAGAGCATCTTTTTCAGCGCTTTGTAAGCCTTTATGTTGTCCGGGCTTTTCGGCGAGCGGGCAAAGGGGATCTCGATAAACTTGTCGCAGTATTTGAGCTGCAGGCCGTTCTTGACCGCCAGATTGTTGTGGGCGGCCACATGGACCTCCCAGCCCTGTTCCTGCAGCGACTTCATGTGCGGCAGGTGAAACTGACAGATATGGCTTAAAACGGTTGCGGTGTAGAGTATTTTCATCCTTAACTCTTCCAATCAAAACGGCCTGATGGACGTAACAAAATAATAGATCTTATCCATCCACATCCGCTTATTGTTGTGCCCCACATCTTTTACACTGATATTCGCCGCATTGACCGCAGGACAAAGCTCGTCCGTGAAATCGATGTGTGTCCGGTCCGCGATACGGTCCTCCAACGGTACCGTCAGCATCAGGTCGGACAGATGCCGGTTGTTATACGGTACCGTCACGTCATGGGAAAACATATGCTCACAGCTCAGAACGTCTGCGCCCCAGCGGCTGTCACGCATCTCCAGGTCGATGATATCGCTCCAATCGTAATTGAACATATGCTCGTTGTATTCGGTACTGCGCAGATAGTCGCGGTAACGGGCATCTGTCGCGTACATCAGCCCGGGATTCATCAGAAAGATATTGTTCATGGCGTTGACCCGCCGTGCCGTGCATTTTTTCTGCATGCGCCGGACGCCGTAGCGCTTGTAATAAAACGCGCGGCCGATCTCGGACGTCCAGGACTTCACCTCGATATCAAAAGGATCGGCCTTGCGCAGATAGATCCGTTTCATGATATCGTTGTGATTGAAATACCGGCGATTGCTGTTTACACACAGGATCGCCCTGACCAGGTCGTATTCCGGATAGACGGAGCGGTCCAGCGGGATCTCATAGGTCACGTGGGGTACGCCCACCGCCCGGCAGATCTCCTCCGCCGCTTCACAGTCCACTTTTTCGGCAGGCTGCGAGTTATAGGAGAAGTACTGATACCGATCCTTCACGTGGACCGATGCGGCCAGGGAGCCCTTGCTGTCGCGGCCTCCGGTCACAGACACGGCAGGGCGCTTCCACTTTCTGGCAATCAAACCAAGATTGTTTTTCATCGCGTCAGCGATCTGATGAACCGTTTCCCGGTATTCGTTTTCGTCGGCACACATGTGCAGCGGTTGGCGCGGCCAGATTCGGATCGTACGGAATGATCCGTCCTCGTACACGACGTAGTTGTTGCAGATCAGTTTTTTCAACTCATGGTAATGGCTGATGTCACCGGGCAGCCCCTCGCCATACAAGTGATACCAGCGATAGTGCTCAAGCTTTGTCACATAGTCATCCCGATGGAGGGGGGCAAACTGCGCAGCCAGTTCTTCGTGGGAACAGAGATAGAAATGCCCGTCGATGTTCCCGTAATAAGCGGCACGCATACTTTCAAAGTCGCCGCAGAACGTGACACGCTCCCCATCGATCATTCCGAGAATAAACAGGCCGGTCAAATCGTTGACGGTTGCAAGACCCTGCTCAAAGCTCCCCTGAGCATGCTCCGCAATCGTGCGCAGTATGTCGGATTCATCCCATTGTCCCAAAAAAGGATTGTAGGCATGTCCGATCAGAAAGTAGATAACGCCGCCTTCCTTGACGACATACAGCTTTTGTCGGCAATGCAGCCAAACATGAATGGCCTCTGAAAGCGGTTCCTCCCGCCAATTGCCAAAAAAAGGGAACTCCTCTCCCAGTTGCAAATCCCGATCTGTGATCAGGAAACCCTGTTCAAAAAGGGCGGACTTGTATTCCGGAAAAAGCTCTATTGTTTTCTGGATATAAGGCCAGTTTTCGTTCATCCCAGGTCCTCCTTTATGATATCCCACAGCCTCTTCGGATTGTTATCTCCGGCAAAGCCGTTGTGGGGCGTGAGGATCACGTTCTCCATATTCCACAGGGGACTGCACTCTGCCAATGGTTCTTCCTCAAATACGTCCAGTACAGCATAGCCGCCGGATTGCAGCCATGCTGTCAGCGCAGTTTGATCTGCCAATGCACCGCGGCCGACGTTGACGAAAACTGTGCCGGGACGCAAGTTGTCAAACGTCTTCCCGTCTATGATGCCGCGCGTCTCCGATGTCAGCGCCACGGCCAGAATAAGAATGTCGGTCCCAAGCAGGGTCTCATCCATCTTCTCCATGGGGAGCATGGCATCGTACGCCTGATCCTCTCTCACCGTGCGGTTGACGCCGATGACGTGACAGCCGAAAGCTTTGAAGCGCTTGGCGCACTCGGTACCCACGCTGCCGCAGCCGACGACGGTAACGGTCTTGCCGTACAGCTCCAGCAGGCCGCGATGCTTTTCCCATTTGCGGGCCTTTTGATTCTCATAGAAAAAACGGGCCTGTTTATAGAACTGCAACACCCCGGCGACGGCGAATTCCGCCATAGGGATGCTGTAAACGCCCTTTGCATTGTGGATCTCGATATCGTGGGAGCGTACATAATCCATGTCCACCCGGTCGTATCCGGCGCTGGTGAGCTGGATAAAGCGCAGGTTGGGGAACTGTTCCATGGAGTGGTGCAGGAACAGGCCGTTGCAGACCACGCCCTCCACCCAGGCGCCATCGCAGGGCAGGGCATCCCGCTCCTGCTGAAGGAAGGCAACCGGGTGGCCCATAGCCTCAATCTCAGGAATATGATCTTTTGCGTCCGGCCAGGCGCCGGTAATGAGCAGATTCATGGAGATGACTCCTTTTGGGGAATACAGATTGCCGCGCCGGTGACGTCGGTCACCAGCTCGCAATGACAGAGATGAAACCGGTTTTTACAGATTTGCCCCTTGGCAGTTACCTTCCGCCGGACATGCTCTTGCTGATCTGGTCCACCAGGCGGCAGACCTCCCTCCGGTTATCCGAAAAGTAGCTGCCGCTCTGCTGCATGCATTCCCGCTCCACTTCACGGATCTCCGCCACGCCGCGGGTGAAGATATCGCGGATCGCATCCAGCTCAGTCACCTTGGCCGTATCGCAAAAGCTGCGGGACAGAATGACGCAGCCGGACCCCAGTCGGTAATGCTCACGGATGATGTATTCCGCGCTCAGGGCGCCCTTGCCAGGCGATGCGATGCCGCCAAAGCCGTAGGCGATGCCCTTCTCGCGGAACTTGAGACACAGGCGCTCCACCGTTCCGTCCGCCAATAGCTCAAACATAAAACGGCGACCGTAGCCCAGGCTCAGGTCGTTCAATCCGATATGCATTTCATCAATGCCGGGGACGGCCAGAATTTCGTCCACGTGCTCCACTGCCTCCGGTGTCTCCAGCAGCAGCATCGTTCTTGCCCTGCCGTTCACCAGACGGACAAAGGAGCGAACCTCCTCCTCTGTTTTGAAATACGGCAGCATCAGAATGTCTGCCCCGGCGTCGATGACCGCGTCAATCTCGTCCCTTGACGAGACGTAGTCCGGCAGGGGGTCGTGGATAGGGTTGACCCGCACCAGCACCTTAGACCTTGTGACGGCTGCGCGGATCGCGGCAGCATCCCGCACCGTATGGTGGGACTTCACGGTGTCCAGCCCCTTCTGGCGCTCATCCTTGCCTATAAACTCCATATCCACGAAGATGCGGTCCACACCGGCGTCCTCCGCGATTTGGGCGACCTCCGGGCGGTTGGTGATATACATGAGTTTCAGCATATGTTGCTCCTCGGCGTCAGACCTGTGCCTCGTCCTTCTCCTCGGTCACGGTGGCGCCCTTGTTCTCGTTGTCGGCGTTGGTAACGACCTTACCGATGGTAGTAAAGAAAATCTTCAGGTCCAGTGGGAATGACACGTGATCCACGTACCAGATATTCATTTGAATCCGATTATGCCACTCCACATCCTTGCGTCCGTGGATCTGGGCCCAGCCGGTGATGCCCGGACGCACCTCAAACATGCGCAGCTGCTCGTCAGTATACTCCTCGATGGGCCAGGGGTGATATGTAAGCGGCGGCCTTGGGCCGATCAGAGACATGTCCCCCTTGAGGATATTCACCAACTGGGGCAGCTCATCGACAGACGTCTTTCGCAGGATCTTTCCGATTCCCGTCATGCGGGGATCGCTGTCGTCACTGTAGACGCCGGTGCCGGTGTGCTCGCTGCCCACGCGCATGGTGCGGAACTTGTAGATCGTATATTCCCTGGCACCCCGGCCGATCCGCTTCTGTTTGAAAATAGCCGGGCCGGCGGATGTCAGGCGGATGAGAACCGCCGAAACCAGCATCACCGGGGACAGAACAATCAGTCCCAGGGCAGATAGCACAACATCCAGGAGCCGTTTGACCACCCGATTGTAGAACCGCCCGGCCCCGGGCTTGCCCGGCATCCGTTGCTTATTTGTTCCCATTCTCTTTTTTCCCCTCCGGTTTGTGCTTCTCTTTTGAATGTCCGTTTTTATGAGAACCGGATTTGGAGCCGTTTTTCTTTCCCTGAGCGTAGCCATAGCCGCTGTATCCATAGCGGCCGTAGCCATAATGGCCATAGTAACCATAACGGCCGTAGTAGCCGTAGTAGCCGTATTTGCCGGAGTGCGTGCGTCCGCCGTTGAGAATACAGCCCATAATAGGGGCTCCGCCGGCGGACAGCTCCTCCACGCCATCGAAGATAAAGCGGCGGCGGGCATAGTCCTGCATGACCACGTAGACGATGCCGTCCACGTGCTTCACCAGCATCATGGCGTCCACCAACACGGCGGAGGGCGGTGTATCCAGAATCACCGCGTCCGCCTCCTGGCGCAGTTGATCCACCAGCTTGCGCATTTCCTCGCTGCCCAGGATCTCCACCAGGCGGGACTCCTTGTCGGCGCCGGGCATCAGCCACAGACCCGTTGGCGTGTTCTTGTTCTTGACCTCCACCAGCGCCTCTTCCAGCGTGGCTCTGCCGTTGAGTACCGCCACCAGGCCGGGGTACTTCTCCTGTATGTTAAAGATCCGCCCGACAGAGGGATTGCGCAGGTCGCAGTCCACCAGAATGACCTTTTTCCCCTTCAGCGCCATGGAGATGGCCAGGTTAGCCGCCACAGTGGACTTGCCCTCTCCGGCCACAGAGCTGGTGACCATCAGCACTTTTTTGTCCCCCATCTGCCGCTCCAGTCGGGTGCGGATCAGACGCATGGACTCCACATAGGCGCCTCGGTTGGTATCGGTGAGAATGTTGATCTCGTCCCGCTCCGTGCTGCGGCGCTGTTTCTTATGGCAGGCGGGCAGGGTACCCAGACATGTCACGTTCAGCAGAGCCCGCAGTTCCTCCTCGCTGCGAACGGTGCGGAACGCAGCTGCCCGCAGTGCCACCAGCGCCAGGCTAACGGCAAGACCGATAAGGGCGCCCTTGCGGACAGAGCCCCACACCACCGTTTTTTTGTGGGCAGCCAGGGATACGCCGCCCTCATCCACCACGGTCAAACGCGTCTGGCCCACCACGTATTGAGCCACCTCCGGGTAGTTGTTCAGCACCGAGCGGAGGATCTTATCCGCCATCTCCTCAGACCAGGACGTTACGGAGACAGTCAGCAGGTTGGTGCCCTTGATGTTAGTGGTGCGAATGGTGCCTGGCACACTTTTCGTACCCAGATCCGCCGCGATTACATCGGACAGGGCACCGCTCTTGATGATGTGTGGAAAGATTTCGCCCATTTGCTCAGCCGTATTTCGGTTGGCATTGGAGCCGCCGTTGATGATTTCCACCGAGACGGTGGCCTCCGCCACATACTGAGGGCTGTAGCTCCGGGTGCCCCGAATGTAGAACAGAGCGCCTGCCGCCACCGTCAGCACCAGGACCAGCGGCCACAGTCTTCGCAGGCTGCTGAGAAAATCTCGCAGAAGGTTGACCAGATCAATCTCCTGCCGTTCCTGTTTGTTGTTGGATTCCGTCTCGTTCATTTCTCTTCCTCGCTCACAGGGGTTTCCGGTTTGGCATCCTTTGCGTAATGTCCGTATCCGCCGTATCCGCCGTATCCGCCATAGCCGCCGTAGCGGCCGTAAGCGCCGTATTTCCCGTATTTACCGTATTTACCGTAATTGCCGTAATGCCCATAGCGGCCGTAGCCGCCATAACCCACCACTGTGCGCCGCTCCCCCGGCAGGGTGCGGACATCATTCAGGATACATCCGGCGAAGTGCGCTTTGCAGTCCTTCAGTGCATCAATGGCATCGTTCAGATCTTCAGCAGGAATCATGTCGTACTTCACCACCAGGATGCTCATATCGGACTGGTCCGCCAGCACCTCGGCGTCCGCCATCAGAGACATGGGAGGCGAGTCGATGATGATGAAGTCAAACGCCTTGCGCGCCACATCCAGCAGGCGGGTCATATTCTCCGAGGAAACGATATCCGTGGAGTTGGAGTAGTTCCTGTCGTTGAGCAGCAGATAGAGGCTCCGCTTCTCGTCGTAGCGCATGGCTTTCATCAACGTGGTCTTCCCCAGCAGCAGCTTGGCAAGGCTCACCTCCACCTTCTCCCCCTCATCCAGAAACAGGTGGTTCAGAGTGGGACGCCGCAGGTCGCCGTCGATCAGCAGCACCTGATGGGACTGCTGGGCAAGCGACAGCGCCAGGTTGGCCGACACGGTGGACTTTCCCTCATGCTCCTGCACGCTGGTCACCAGGATGACCTTTGACTCGTGTTTCTTGGCTCGTGTGGATATCAAAGCGGAAATCTTCTTATACCGCTCCACAAATTCAAACCGGGCGGTAAGCTCCGTGATGAGAAGCTTGCCCCGCTTGCGATGCAGCAGGCTGCCGGGCGCACGGGTCAGGGCGCTGTCGTGATACAACATACCCAGGGAGTGGGCGTCCAGCCGGTTTTCCAGATCCTTCTCACCGCGGATGGTGGTTTTGCGGAAGGAGAGATAGGCAAAAACCAGGGAGAGCGCCGCAGCCGCCAAGAACGCGGCCTTTATCATCCTGCTTCGTCCGGAATAGCCGCCATCCGGTTTTGTGGGGACCGTGGGCTCCTGCAGCACCTCCATCACCATGTCGCCGGACACATATCCGGTGAGTTGGGAGATGTTTTTCATCACCGATCGGGTGATGCTGTAGGCGTTCTTCGGCGTGTCCGATGTAACGCGCAGGGTCAGGAGATTGGTATCGGATATCACGCCGGCGGACATAACAGCGTCAAAGCTATCCACCCCGAGATCCTGGCAGACCTTTTTTTTCATCAGGTTGCTGTTGAGGATGTTGGAGAAACTCTCGGCCATGGTGGAGGCCGCCTGCAGATTGTTGTACGTATAGTTGCCGCCGGTCTTGGATGTGACAACAAATGTTGCAGTGGTGGAGTATGTGCTTTTGTACTCCGTACGGGCGATGTAGTTGACAATCAATCCTACGGCGATGGCACCCAGAATGATGACCCACAGGTTGCGCAGCACGTCCCGGACGATACTGTACAAATCCATCTGCTCCAGCAGGGAGGTGTTGTTCTCTTGGTTTTCCATACTCATTCCTCCACCACCACGATCAGCTCAGCGGTACCCAGATCCACGCCATCGCGGGACAGCCGGTAAACCACTGTGTAGACGCCGGGAACATCATAGTTCACCGCTTCGTCCTCAATGCTGATATCAGAAATACTGTATCCCGTCCCCGTAAAGCCCTTCACATTGCCGCCGGCCCAGATACCGGAAAGGTTGTTCCACAGATTCAAACTCCCGCCCTTCTCCACGTAGAGCACGTAGTCCCGCAGGGCGGGAGCCGGGCGGTTCAGGGAGGAGTAGTCCTCCATACGCACTGTCAGCTCCAGCACGGCGTTATCCCCACAGCTGTTGGTCACGTGAAGATTCACTTTCTGCTGTGTAACGGAATCGCTGATGACCACCGTTCTGCCAGTGGTAATTTTGATCTGCCGGGTAATGTCGCCATCCAGACAGTCCTTGGCGGTAATATGCTCCAGGTAATCAGGCATGGATCCGCCGGCGGCATAGCGCAGTGGCGCGTCCATGCGAAAATGGGGGGAAACGTAGTCAGAATAGGTGACCTCCCGTGAGTAGGTTCCCACGTTGCGGTTGTTGTCAAAGGCAGCGTAATTGACCCGGAGGGTGCCCTTGGTGATGAACTTGCTCCGTGACGCCACCACCAGGGTGTCTGTCACATCTCCGTCCAGCTTGTCATAGGCCGTCATACCCGCCAGCAGGTCCTCCTCCGTGGCGGAGACGGTGATCTGCAGCGTATCACTGTCCGCCCGAATAACCGGCGCATCGTAATCCGTGGTCAGGCGCTCATGGATATAGGCACCGGTAAACAGCACAGACACCACACAGAAAAAAACCACTATTGCGATTCTCAGATTTCTCATCTTCATTTGCTTTTACCTCTCTTGTCCCATGCCCGTCACACAACGGGGATCGGCTCATAGCCCAGCAGGTCTCTCCCCGCCAGGATGCGGGACGGATTTTCCTCCAATAACAATCTAGCGTAGTCTCCTCCCCAGCGATCCGTCAGATAGCGGCGGATCTCCTCCATATGGGTGGTGCGCTGCACAGGGCTGTGGGCGTCGCTGGCCACACAAGCGGCAAGGCCGTGATCCACCAGCAGTTCCGCAGCCACTTGAGCCGGTCGGCCGAATTTGCCCAGCAGACTGCCCTTGTTCAGCTGCAGCGCATAGCCGTGGATACACCACTCGTAGGCGATGGCAGGCTCTTCCTGCACAAACAGATACCGCTCCGGGTGGGCGATCACCGGGCGAAAGCCCAGCTCGGTACACCGCCGCATCACATCGAAGCAGAACGCCGGATCCTCGCCGAAGGCGAATTCCGTCAGAAAATATGCCGTTCCGTTCAGCGTCCAGATCTGCCCCCGCTGCAGAAGATCCGGCAGATCCTCCGTGGCAAAGGCCTCCATGCCCCGGCACAGACGCACAGGGATGCCGGCTCGCCGCGCCTCCCGGCCAAGCGCCCGCCAGAGAGCGTCCAGCTCCGGACACACGTAATTCTCATATTCATCCGGGATGTTGCAATGGGGGGTGGTCACCACGGTGTCCACGCCGCTGTCGGCAGCCATAGCCAGCAGCGCCAGCGCATCGTCCAGATCTGCCGCGCCATCGTCCACCCCGGGCAAAACGTGGGAGTGAATGTCAATCATCATGGTTCCGCCCCCGTCAGAAATCCATCACCGCACGGCTGGACGTCTCCTCATCCAGTTCCGTAACGATGCCGTCCGTCACGCGGTAGACCCGCTGGCAAAGTCCGATGACGGTAGGCCGGTGGGTGGTGACAATACAGGTCTTGTTGGGTCGCCGCTGGACAATGTTGCGCAGCACCTGCCGCTCGGTGGCCACATCCAGGGCGGAGGTGGCCTCGTCCAGCAGCAGCACCGGCGCATCCCGCAGCACGGCACGGGCAATGGCCAGCCGTTGGGCCTGCCCCTCGGAGAAGCCGCGGCCCCGCTCGCCCACCCTGGCGTTTATCCCGTCAGGCAAGCGCCCCACGAAATCCCAGGCGCAGGCGATCTTCAGCGCCTCCACGATCTCCTCGTCGGTGGCATCCTCCTTCACCAGGCGCATATTGTCCGCTACGGTGCCGGAGAGAATGGTATTGCCCTGCGGTACGTAGGAGAACAGGCACCTGCTGTCAGCATTCATTTCTACCTGAGTGCCGTCAGAGGCGCGGAGATAGGCGCGTCCCCGGTCAGGACGCACCAGACCCAGCATCAGCCGTATCATAGTGGTCTTGCCGCCGCCGGAGGGGCCGATCAGCGCCACGATCTCGCCGGGCGCGGCGCGGAAACCGGACTCGGTGATGACACGCTTGTCCTCCACATAGGAAAAGTTCACGCCATCCATACAGACCTCGAAGCCGCCCGCCGCCAGGTCCTTGAGCTGCTGACTCTCAGGAATGTGCCGCTCCCGGGGCAGCTCGATGAGCTCTCGGATGCGGTGGGCGGAGACGGAGCTGGTAAGAAAGCTGGGCACTATGCCAACCACGCTGTTAAAAGCGCCGGACAGCCGCACCCGCTGCTCGAGAAACAGCGTCATGGTGCCGTATGTGATCTGGTGGCCCCACAGCAGAAACAGGCAGTACCCAAAGGCGGCATACTGGACAATGAGTCCCAGTACCGACATGAACACATTGGTCTTGATGGTGAATAGATTGTAATCCAGGGTAATGCTTCGCAGCTTCTGCTGCCAGGTACGCAGCTTGCGCCCGTAGCTGTCCATGATGCCAAAGGACTTGATGGTGTCAAAGTTGTAAAAAGTCTCCACCTCGAAACCCATCATCTCGCTGCCGGTCTCCTTGACCTTTCTGGCATACTGGCGCTGCTTGTGGATAAAGTACCTGCTCATCAGCAGCATGACCGGTGCGCTGGCAAAGGCCAGCAGGGACATGACCCTGTTGTAATGCCAGATCAGAGCGAAGGTGACGATGAAGTTATACGCTGCGATGATGATGGATGGCAGCCAGCTGATGGCGTTTTTGCTGACGGTCTGTACGTCGTTGTTGAACCGGTTAAGCAGATCACCGCTGCTGTATTCACTGATGGATTTCCAGTCCACATCGATGATCTGGTCAAAGATGTCGGCCTGAATATCGTTGTTGATGCGAATGGCAATGCGGGTGGACAGTCGGTTTATCAGGTTGGAAAAAAGCAGGCTGAAGCCGGCGCTGCCCAGCATGATGCCGATGAGCAGCCCCAGCTTGTCGGTCTGATAACCCGTTATGATGTCGATCAGGTGTTTCCCGGCTACGCTGGCCACCAGCCCCGTGGTAGTGCTGAGGATACCCAGCACCGTGTAGAATACCACCGCAGCCCTGTGCCGCCTGGTATAGGTGAAGATCCAGCGCCAGTCGTCGATGATCTCGCCGAAGCTGCCTTCCCGCCACCTCTGGCGCAGGGTATGCAGCGAGCCGAAAAAGGGCCTGTCGTCCCGATTGTTTTTGTTCTCTTTCATCGTATTTGATTATACAATACTATATATCAAATTGCAACCAGTATATTACGGGAAAAGGTACTGTCAAAATGCAGGAAATATGTTGCGTGGTATCATTTTAATTTGTATATTATTGTGCTATATCGTTTCCATTTCTTTGTGCGGGGTTATCGTTTTTTTGCTTTTTTTGTATTATTATAACAAAATAGTGCATGCATTAATAATCTATATAATATAATTATTTGTTTTATCTTTCTCCTATTTCGTCATGTTTTACCGGCCGTTTCGACATGTTACGTAAACTGTCTTTTTCCCCGCCTGATCCGGCGAAAAAAATCAACCTCGATTCACGAAGTTAATATTGACAAACAGCGGGATTTCGTTATACAATTCCCTTGAATGTATATAGGGGTTACTATGCCTTGACGTACGTTCTGAAACCAGTAAAAAACAATTGTTTGGCAACTGTTTTTATCCATGCAAACCAAAGGAGGAAGAATCAATGAAGAAGCGTACCGTGAAAGTGCTTTCCATCGTGTTGGCACTGGTCATGATGCTTTCCCTGTTCCCGGTTCAGGCATTTGCCGCACCGGCCAACCGTGGGGGCATCGGAGCCGAAACCACTCTGAACCCCCGTCTGGATGGTTTCGACGACAGCTGGGGCGACCTGTGGGGTCGTGCCTTTGACCGCCTGATCGGGTGGTTCTCCGGCGGCCGCAAGCCCATGGTTGAACCCATGCCCGCCGTGTCCCTCGTTTCCGAGGACGTGGAGGGTATGCTGGTGTCCGTGGACGCGCCGGAAGGCGCACTGCCTCAGGGCGCTACAATGGAGGCCGTCAAGGTCAATAATATGGACGCCGTACAGGACGCCGTCGATCAGACGGAAGGCGTCAGCGGCACTGTCCTCGCGGCTGTGGACATCACCTTCCGCGACAAGAACGGCGGCGTGATCCAGCCCGCTAAGGACCTCACCGTCACCATCAAGTCCGCCGAGATCGCCGGACGCAATGACCTGAGCGTGGTCCACCTGGATCTGAATGCCGACGAGCTGGGCGAAAACAACGTTGACGCCGAGCCCGTCACCGGCGCTGAGTTCGAGGCCAACACCGTCACCTTCGACGCCAAGAACTTCTCCGTCTATGCTGTCATCGGCGGCGGCGACAATGCCACCAAGCTGCTGAAGGTGGAGTTCAGAAACAAGGACGACTCCATTATCAACGTCCAGGTTGTCCGCATCAACCAGATCGGTAAGGTGGAGAACCCCATCTTCGACCCCGGCGTGCCCGCCATCAACGAGCAGCAGAGCTTCGAGGGCTGGGCTGACAGGAAAGCCTTCACCGAGGAGGATACGGGCTACAGCGTGGCTGACATCAACGCCTATATTAACGAGAACAAGGATACTCTCGATGGTCAGGCGGAAGCCGCTGCGGACAAAACCGCCGTTCTCACCTACTACGCCAAGGTCTACAACGTGCGCTACGTGGTCTATCACGATCAGGCCGGGGCCGTGCTGATGACCCAGGGCTATCATATCCACGAAGGCAGCACCCCCGAGTCCGTGAAGATCAACTATCCGTACGTGGGCTTTATGGGCGGTCAGAACTTTGCCGGCTGGATCACTGAGGACAAGGTGGAGGTAGCCGGCGACTATCCCCTGTATAAAGATGATGTCGGCACCATTTACCAGAATGATACGACTTATCAGCTGAGCGACACCCTGCAGCTCTATCCCTATCTGAACACCGGTCACTGGCTGGTCTTTGACAACTACATCGACCAGGACAACGACGCCACCACCGCCTCCTTTACCTCCCCCGTGTTCTATGCCGATGGTCAGAACACCGTCGCCCCCGCCACACCCACCCGCACAGGCTACACCTTTGACGGCTGGTGGAAGGATGAGGACTTCACCGACAGATTCATCTTCGGCAGTCCTATCGGTGAGGAGACCACGCTGTACGCCAAGTGGAAGGCAAAGAACACCACCTACCATGTGGTCATTTGGACCCAAAAGATCACAGATACCCCCCAGACCCTTGACGCCGATAAGGAATACGACTTCTATGAATCCATTTCCCGTACTGCCGAGACCGGCACAGCCGTGAGCATTGAGACCGCAACCACCGGTACCACTGCGGACAACCGCCTCGGCTACAACGAAAACGGCGATAACGGCAAGCTGGGCTTCTACTTCCTGTATAACGGGACCAACACCGACACGGGTTCCGTCACCGTCAAGGGCGACGGCTCCACCGTGCTGAACGTGTACTACGACCGCAAGACCATTACGTTTAGCTTCTACGACACCGACAAGATCACGCCCTATACCGGCGGCACCGGTTTCGTTGAGGCTGCGAACGGCGAATATTACTACTACACCGCAAAGGATTCCGGCTACTATTTGATTGGTACCGGCCCCAATGCCACGTATCGTCCCTCCAGCGGCAATACCATTTACTACAAGTATAGTTACAACTCCGAATCGTACACTGTGGATCAGGTTGATTCGTATCTTGAGTCTAATGGCTACACTTACTTCAGCACAAGCACCAGCGTCAATTCGGATACTTATTCAACGAGCAACACTTATACCTATTCCACGCAGGGCACGCTGTACGAGTACTACAAGTTCAGCAGCAATAGCTACTACTCCTGGATCCCGTACTACTACCTGTACACCGAGTCCTATACTACCGGTTATTACAAGGTAGGCGAGGGTCCCACGCCCAACGCCGCCGGCACCCACAACCTGGACGGTACCAGCAGCATCTCCGGTCTTTACGGCGCACAGCTTAAGCCCGGCGAATGGCCGAGTGCAGGCACCGGCTATACGTGGAAGAACGATGAAACCGTCAGCGGCACAACGACCACTTATGGCTATCCCTTGGGTGTAACGGAATTTGTTCCTGTTCTCTCCTCCGGTTCTGCTGAGACCACTGAGATGATATTCTATCGCAAGGCAGAATCCGGAACGAAGATCCATATTTACTACGTCGGTCAGGAACTTGGTTCGACTGAATACACCGTGCCTCTTATGGATGGTGATTCCAACGCCGTGGACAGTGATGGTACCGGAAACTCCTGGACGCCGAATGAGACGGTTCAGGGATATACCGTTGAAGCCTATCGGTTTGGCGAAACCGGAAGTTGGCAAACGGCAACGGTCAATACGAAAATTGCCCTGTATACGGAGGGCTATTCTTCCTATATTGCCAAGACGGGTCCGCTTTATATCGGCTTTAAACGAAATACCAACAAGCTCACTTTTATCTCGAATAATAGTGATATTACTCCGACCGGGCTTCCCTCCGGCTTTGATCTGAACGCGGTTCCCTATCAGACCGACCTTTCGGTTCTCGCCAACGTGAAGCCCAGCACTGCTCCGGAAGGCTATTATTTCGATGGCTGGTATGCCGACTCCGCTCTTTCGGAGCCGTATGTCTTCAGTAACGCTACCATGCCGGATAACAACGTCCGCATTTACGCTAAGTGGACCCAGATGCGCTTCCGCGTGGTCTGCGATCCCACTGGCGGCGAGCAAGGTGTGAATCCCAGTGATATCACCTTCAACGGCAACCAGGCTACCACCTTCCGCGTGGACTACGGCGAAGTGGTGCAGGGCTCCTCCTTGAGCAATGCCCAACGCGAGGGCTATACCCTGCTGGGCTGGTATCTGGATAAGGCCCATACCATTCCTTTCAACTTCGCCAATCCCATCACCGACACGATCCAGAACATGGATATGGACTACGCCACCTCCGATGAGCGCTCCGGACGTGACCCCTGGAACGGAAACAGACCCTATAACGACGCTGATGGCGAGCATGACGACGTGGTGGGCAAGCTCACCATCTACGCCAGCTGGCGCCAGGATCCCGACGGCGTCATCGGCATCAACGTGCGGTATCTGGCCACCGATAAGAATGGCAACACCGGCAAGTTCTCGGACAACAAGAACATTTGGGACGACCCCAATATCTACGCCGACCAGGCCAAGGCATTCGGTCAGCCCGCTTCCACACCGGAGAACGGCACTCTCCAGTTCCTGTACTGGGAGATCCTGGACGAGAATAAAAACGTGGTTGGCAAGGCCTATCCCGGCCAGCTCTGGACCGTGGACTACAGCAACGCTGTGGAAGAGGCCATCAACGCCAACAGCACCGAGGCCCTCTTCACCTTCGCCGACTATCTGCGCGGCGAGAATGCCCTCACCAATAGCCGTGTCAACCCCACACCGGTAAAAGCCGAGACCATGACGGTCTACGCCCCGGTGGACACCATCGAGACCGGCGTGGACTACCTGATCGGTGTTACCGCCAGCAACGGTACGACCTATCTGCTGATGAGCTACAATCCCTCCACGGGCACCTACTACGGCAGCGCAAGTCTGTCTGGATACACAACAGATCACCTCAGCTATGCGATCCCCGCTGTGCTGGATGAAAACGGCAACGTGACCGGCGTCGACAGCTCCAATATCTCCGGCGCCACACTTGCCCACGTGGAGTGGCTCTTCAACTCCACCTCCAACGGCAAATACAGCATCCAGTCCGGCTACAACTCGAACAATTATCTGCGTGTCGGTGATGATGACAGTACCACAAACCTGAATCTGTATCCGGCATCCTATTCCTCCGGCTATGGCGCCACCTGGGTATGGGACAGCAGCACGCACTATCTTTCCCATTATTACAACAGCAGCTACTACCGTCTGTATCTCTCAATGCTTTCTGTCGGCGGCGTCCCCACGTATTTTGACGTCGACTATGATACCGACTACGCGCGCACGGTACAGCTCTTCAAGAAGACCACCATTGAGGTCGGTCCCACCATGCACACCGTCACCTTCATGGACGGCTACACCAACACCAAGATCGCCGACGTGCAGGTGGAGGACGGCGCCGCCGCCACAGCCCCCGATGCGCCCGACCACAGCGCTCAGGGCATGATCTTCAACGGCTGGGACACCGCGTTCGACAACGTCACGGAGAATATCACCGTCACCGCCCAGTACGTGAGCCAGAGTACCCTGAGCTACACCGTCACCTTCCGCTACATGAACAGCGAAGGCGAGTGGGTCACCTCCACCCAGACCGTCCAGCACGGTCAGAGAGCCACAGCTCCCGACCTGCCCACACCTCCCGCCGGCTACACCTTCAACAGCTGGGACAAGAAGTTTGATCAGGTCACAAGCAACCTGACCATCAACGCGGTGTATAAGCAGGTGGCAACCACCAAGTACGTGGTCACCCTCCGCGCCGTGTACGGCCGTGCCAACACCACGGCCAAGACCCACATCACCTGGTACGCCAACAACGGCACCGGAGCTTTCCAATCGAATGAGAACCTCGAAATCAACGAGGCAGTCAACATCCCGACCCCGACCTCTTTCACCTATCTGGAAGAGACTCGCGGCACGGTGGAGAAGACCGGCCTGGTGTACGAGGATCACGTGTTCCTGGGCTGGGCCCGCATGATCTCCAACAACAGCTCCGCTGACCGTCCCGATCTGACGGAGGAGGACCTGTATCTGCGGTGGGATCCCGATGCGCAGAAGTACTACTGCACCGGCGATGAGGAAAATGAGATTCCCGCAGATCAGGAAGTTTCCGCAGTGGCTGCCGATGAGATGCTCCCCTACCACGACATGTTCGCTGTGTGGGCCAAGGTGTTCTACGTCTACCACTCCGGCACCGGCGTTGTGGAGAAGATCGTCATCAACAACTCCACGGTAACCACAGATACCGAGGGCACGAAGACCTACACCCCGCTGACCTATGACCTGGCCCACACCACGTCCGACGGCTTCCTGTACGGCGGCTACTACACCGAGTATGCCGGCGCATCCGAGAACTTCCGGAACAAGGATAGCTTCAAGGCAAACCTGGCCAACCTCACCTGGAATACCGTTACGGACGCTGCAAACCTCCCCGAGCCCGAAGGCCAGATGCAGGATCTGCGTGAGGATCTTGTTGAGAAGAACTGGATCTCCACCACCACCGATGCCACCGGCAAGCACTATAACGGCTACAACGCGAAGTGGACGAAGGCCACCGCCATTGCCAAGACCGACGATGGACACACCGCTCTGGATATCATCCCCGTTGCCGGCGAGATCTACTACATCAAGGAAGTGGACGCCAACAAGTATCTCCAGCCCTACATGTACTACACCTTTGATAAGTACACCGGTGTAATCTCCACCGCTTGGCTGATCTCCGACACCGACGATCTGAACTACCAGGAAACCGGTTTCGTCCTGACCGACCAGAATACCAAGGCCAAGGACGTTGTGAAGTCTCTGACGGTGACCAACACCAACGGCGGCAAGCAAGTCAAGCTGACGTCCCTGAACGTCTTCAAGGCCATGGGCTATCTGAGCTATCTGACCATCTACAACGACGGCCTCAACGGTCAGGATCCTGTTGATCTTGGCGTGACAAACAAGACCGTCGGCCAGTATTGGGTCACCCCCGATGGCTTGATTGTCACCGGCACCGCAGAGCGTGTGTACACCGACATTTCCAATAAGGACAACATCAATACGAATACCATGACACAAACTACCGTTGCTTCCACCATCAAGGTCTTCAACGCACAGGCGCAGACAAGCGGTAACTGATCAGCGATAGATGATTTGGAGGTGAATGAACATGAACAAGAGACAATTTATTGCACCCTACATCATGCTGGGCGTCTCCGGCGGCAATGGCGGCGAGCCCGGTGGCCACAGCGATCAGACCGGTACCCACGTACCCGATGATTTCTTGACCTATGCCATGTGGCTGGATTCTGAATGGGCTGCGTTTGATTGGTACGATGGCGATCCGGTGGGAACCGAAGCCGACTATGTCTTCTTCTGCATCGACGCAGGTTATACCAAGGATGAGATTCTGGAGTACAACCCCGGCCTCGCCTGGCTGCCTCTTTACGATTCCTGGCTTAGCTGAAACCTAATCGCATCAAAGAATAGCGTGGGGTCATCTCCACGCTATTCTTCTTCCCGGAGGCGACATGAGAGAACGAATCTTTCAAATCGAATTTGCCGGACACGCAGTGCGCTGCCGCTTTCTGCTCCCCACGACACGGCTCCACTTTGGCACATTGGCCCGTCCCGTAGAGGGTAATGAGTACGACGTGTATGTAACGCCGGAACGGCTGGCTAAGGCGCGGGAAACAATGCCGGCGGATTACAGCAACAATTACGTGGAGTATCGCACGCTGACCGAGTTGTCCTCCCACGTTCTGATCCGCTTCGGCTGCTGCTTCTTCCACGCCGTGTCCTTCTGCTGGCGGGAACGCGCCTGGCTGCTCACCGCACCAAGCGGCACCGGTAAGACCACCCAGTTTCTCAACTGGCAGCGTCTGCATCCCGGTGAAATCACCATGATCTGCGGCGATATGCCGGTGCTGGAGCAGCGGGACGACGGGACTGTTTGGGTCCACCCCAGCCCCTGGAACGGCAAGGAAGATCTGGGTGATCGCAACCATCCCCCCATGCCTCTGGCTGGTATCGTTCTGCTGAAGCGGGGGCCGGAGAACGCAATCTCGCGGCTTAGCGCCGCAGACGCCATCCCCACGCTGTTCTCTCAGTTTATTTTGCTGCCGGACACGGCGGATGAAATCCTGGGGCTCGCATCGCTGACAGATGCCGTGTTGCGCACTGCCCCTGTATGGGAACTGACCAACAGGGGTGACGATGCATCCACCGAGCTTCTTCGGCAAACGTTGGAAGGAGGCAGTCATGATTCGATATAAGACAAGACACGGCGTGATACTGACCTCCATTTGCGGTGAGTACGTGCTGGTATCCGCCAGAAGCGTACAGAATCTCTGCCCTTATGTGACAGAATTAAATGAAACCTCTGCCTTTTTGTGGCGCCAGCTGACTTCCGGTGCCGATTTGGACGATCTTATGGCCGCGCTGGATGAAGAATACGAACTCGACGACCCTGCTGCCGCGCGACAGGCGGTGGAATCATTTCTCCGGCAGATGCTGGAATTGAACTATCTGCTCCCCGTGGAGCAAGGAGGAACCCATGAAGAAGAGTAAAATATGGATTATAGTGCTGGTGCTGGTGCTGCTTGCAGTTGCGGCGATTATCTGGAAGGTAACTCAACGAAAGTCTGAGGAGCCCGCAACGCCGCCCGCCGAGGACGTCACACCTGCGAACCCCACGGATCCAAGCAATCCCGATGATCCGTCTGATCCAAGCAATCCCGATGATCCGTCTGATCCAAGCAACCCCGATGATCCCGATTCGGGTGAGGAGGGTGGCAGTACCGGTATTATCGAAGATGGCGGAGATATCGTGATCACCATCCCTGACGACCAGGAATCCGGCGGACTGTAAGCAATGAGCACGGTGGAAACACGCCTGCTGGACGCCTTGCGCTGCTCCATTCATGGTAGACCTGTGCAATGGACTGAACCAGTTCCGCCGGCTGAGCAGCGCAATCTGGTTCGACTTGCCTCCATTCACAACGTGCTGCCTCTTGTGGTTGAAGCCATATATGGCTCTGGTTCTCTTGTTCCGGCTCGCACGGTCACCTGGATGAGAGAATTGGCCAGAAATCAAACCGTCTATCAGGCCCAGCGCACGGCGGAGTTCCTGCTTCTCTATGAGGAGCTGGAACGCCGCGGCATCCAGCCGACGGTGATAAAGGGTATTGTGTGCCGCTCCCTGTATCCCCAGCCGGAGCAGCGCTCATCCTTGGACGAGGACGTGTTTGTGTCAGAGGCGAACTTTCCGCGCCTCCACGAGGCCTTGGTGTCCTGCGGTCTCTATGTGGAAGGCAATCCCACGCCCGACGCTGACGAGGTGACTTACAGAAATGATGAGCGGCTCCTCTTTCTGGAGGTGCACAGACACCTGTTTTTCACCGACTCTGACGCCTACAGCGACTGCAACGTCCCCTTCTCCGAGTCGCTGGAACACACGGTGACAGTACAGGTAGAGGGTGTATCTCTGCGTACGCTGGCGCCTACGGACCACCTGTTGTTTCTCATCTGCCACGCCTATAAGCACTTTCTCCATGGCGGTGTGGGCATCCGGCAGATCTGCGATATGGGCCTGTTTGCCCAACAGTATGGCGGCGAGTTGGATTGGGATCATATCGTCTCCACCTGCCAGGAGCTTCACGTTGACAAGTTTGCCGCCGCCCTGTTTCGGATCGGTGAAACGCATCTTGGCTTTTCCATGCCGGAGGTGTTTGCAGCCCATGACGTGGATACCGCCCCTCTGCTGAAGGACATTCTCTCCGGCGGGGTCTATGGAGCGGAGGATATCGACAGACACCACAGCAGCACGCTGACACTGGACGCCGTGGCGGCAGACCGGACCGGAAAACGCCGGGGTGGCGCACTGCACTCCATCTTTCTGCCCGCCAGGGATTTATCGGGGCGATACACCTATCTGCGCCGTAGGCCCTGGCTGCTGCCGGTTGCCTGGACGCAGCGAATCTGGGGATATCTCGCCAAGCGCAGGGAGATCAATCCCACCAGCACGCTCCGCATCGGCAAGGAGCGCATCGCCCTCCTGCGGCAGTACGGTATAATTAATTGAAAAAAGAGACAGGCTTATACTGCCTGTCTCTTTTTTTCTCTTTTTTTCTTTTTTTGTTCGTATTTTTCTGAAAAATGTGATATACTATATTGGATTGAACGTAATCTTCTGCGAATCAGACAAAGACAACGGGGTGAACGATATGGATGCACTTCTGGAACGGGAAAAAACAACAAAAAAGGCGGCACCTCGCCGGCTTTTGGAGGAAGAACCGGGTCCTATTCCCTTTTGGTCTCTTCCTCTGGCGACTTGGCTCGCTCTGGTCTATCTGGAGCTGTTTCTCCTTTTGGGCAACGGGACACCGCTTACCTTGCCCACAGTGTTGTATGCAGCAATATTCAGCGCTTCCGGCGCCGCTGTGATGACGCTGCTCTCCACCATCTGTCGGAACGAACGGACCAATTTCGCCATTTTCACGGCACTGCTGGTCCTTCTGACCGTCTACTTCGGCATACAGTATTTCTGCAAGCTGTTTTTCTCCAACTACATGTCCCTGGCATCGCTTTTTACCGGGACAAAAGGCGTTGTGGGCGGCTTTTTTGACGTCGTCCTTGGACTGATCGCCCGGAAGTGGTTTATGGTGCTGCTTCTTCTGATCCCGCTGGCTGCGGTGATCATCCTCCGCCGCGGCAAGGTTATTTCCTTCGCCCGGTATGAGGGGGGGCAGCGGATCATTGCTGTCTTACTGGCGGTGGTCTTTCTGCTTGCGGGCCGGCTGCTGGTCCGCCTGAACGAGAGCTATGAAATCCGCTATCGCGCCAACTATGAATTTGACAACGCCACCACGACTTTCGGCCTTGGCACCGCCACCCGGCTGGACCTGGAGTACCTGGTGTTCGGTGGCGGCTCCCACGATTTTCACTATGACCCCACGGTTCCGGATAATCCCACCACCCCAGACGATCCGGTGGAGCCGGTGGAACCCGTTGAGCCGGTAGAGCCCGTTGAGCCGGACCCGGTGGTGGAATACGGCTTTAACGCCCTGGATCTGGACTTCGCTGCTCTGGCCAGTGCGGAATCCAACGCTGCCGTTGCGAATATGCACAGCTATGTAGCCTCCCTCTCTCCTTCCCGTCAGAACGAATACACCGGTCTGTTCGCCGGGAAGAACCTGATCCTTATCTCTGCGGAGGCCTTCAGCCGGGAGGCTATTGACCCGGAGCTGACTCCCACCCTGTATCGGCTGTACACCCGCGGCATCCGCTTCAACAGCTACTATCAGCCCGCCTGGGGCGGCAGCACCTCCACAGGTGAATATTCCAACATGACGGGCTTGATCCCCACAAAGGGCGTTGCCAGTATGCTGGCCACCGCCGATATGGATATGTACTTCACCCTGGGCAATCAGCTGCGGCGGCAGGATTATTTCAGCCGCGCCTATCATCCCCACACCTACACCTATTATGACAGGCACCTCACCCACGAGAATCTGGGGTACGAAAAGTATATCGGTTACGGCAACGGGCTGGAGGACCGGATCACTTACGTGTGGCCGGAGAGCGATCTGGAGCTGATGGAGGCCACCGTGGACGAGTATATCAACTGCCAGCCCTTCAGCATCTACTATATGACGGTCAGCGGCCACGCGGCCTATACCTGGATGGGCAACTCCATGTCCGCCAAAAACCGGGATGCCGTGTCCGGCATGGACGCCCCAGAGATTATTAAGGGCTATATGGCGGCCAACATCGAGCTGGACCGCGGTCTCGCCTATCTCATTGATCGGCTGGAGGCCGCCGGCATCGCCGATGATACCGTCATTGTCATGGGTACCGACCACTATCCCTACGGGCTGGAATCGGAGTCCTCCACAGCCCACCGCAACGCGCTGGGCGATCTGTACGGCTACGATTACACCACCCCCTGGGAGCGTGACCACAGCGCGCTGATCATCTGGAGCGGCTGTCTGGAGGATGAGGAGCCCATCGTAGTGGATACGCCGGTGTACAGCCTGGACATCGTGCCCACCGTGTCCAACCTCATGGGTCTCCCCTACGATTCCCGCCTGCTGGTAGGCCGTGACGTGTTCTCCGACGCCACGCCCCTGGTTCTCTGGCCCAATTACAGCTGGCTCACCGACAAGGCGACTTATAACGCCGCCACAGGCGAATACACGGTCGTACCGGGCTGTGAGGAGACGGTGGATGACGCCTATCTGGCGGAGATCCGGAACATGGTCGCCAACAAGTTCTCGTTCTCCAAAGGCGTGCTGGATCTGGACTACTACCGCGTGGTGCATGATGCGCTGTCCTGACCCAACAGCAAAAAGATGATAAAAAAGGAAAGATGCCGGGCGCGGCATCTTTCCTTTTTCAATGTTGTTTGCTTTTCACTTGTCCAGCACGGCCACCTGGATGGCCGCTACGGCCTCCTCCATGAGCCGGACTTCCTCCGGGCTCAGCCGGATGTCCAGGCACCTGGCGGTGTCGGCCACGTTGGAGGGCTTGCGCATGCCCACCAGCAGGCTCATGCGGTCGTACTGGGTCAGCGCCCAGGCCTCCACCAGATTGGCAAAGCTGCATCCGTGGGCGCGGCACAGGGGCTCCCAGATGGCGAATGCCCTGCGCAGTCCCGCTTGGCGCTCCTCCTCCAGCCACGGCAGGCGGGAGCGGATATCGGTCTTGGCAAAGCGGCGCTCCATGAAGTCCGGAGAGGTCAAAAAGCCCTCCTCCAGCACGCCGTAGGTCTGGAACACCGTGTTGTACTTCTGCGCCACCGGGAAATAGTCCCGTCCGTGGAAGGGGGACAGGATGCTGAAAAACTCCTGCACCACCGACACGCCGTCAGAGATCCGGGCGGTACTCTGCTTGTACTCGTCCAGGTCACCGGGCTGGCTGTTGGAAAGGCCGTATGTACGAATCTTGCCCTCCCGAATCAGATCCTCCAGGGCGCCTACCGTTTCATCCACAGGGAAGCTCTTGCACACGTAATGGACGATTACCGAGTCCAGATAATCGGTGCCCATCCGGCGCAGGGAGTCCTCCACGTCCTGCTTCACCGCATGGGCGCGGGTATCGTTGTTGACGGTGTAGCCGTCCCGGGAGTAGTGGAAATTGCCGCCCTCGCCCCGCCAGTTGAGAGAGCACTTGGTCTGGAGGACGAAGTCCTGCCGCCGCCCCTTCAAGGCGCGGCCAAGCAGCTCCTCGCTGACGCCGGTGCCGTACACCGGGGCGGTGTCAATATAATTGATGCCGTGGTCCAGGCAGGCGTCCAGCAGCCGACCTGCCTCCTCCGCCGTGGAGTCCCGGTCCGACCAGACGCTGCCGCCGCCCAGGCCCCAGGTACCCAGTGCCACCACAGATATATCGATGTCCGTATTGCCCAGCTTTTGGTATTTCATGGTGTGACCTCCTTCGGCCGTTCCATCGTCGATCTTTGGCTTTTCGGCCCATTTCCTGCTGATTATATCACGGGCGCCATCGTGTGTCAAACCGCCTGCCTCCGGCTGTCCCGCTTCCGGGCGGGTCGTGCAAAGCAGGGTATCCCACAAGATGACGCTTGATAATCCGGTACAGATGGAATATAATGAAAGCGAGAAAAGGACCGTTTGCATCCCTGACCAATGGGATGATTGTATAGGCGAAAGGAAGTCAATTCAAACATGAAAAAGTTTATTCCCCTTATTGCACTGCTCCTTGTGGCTGTGGTGGCCGTCTCCATAGCTGTCATCAGCTCCACAAGAGGACGGGACGTAACCCCGGATCCGGAACAGCAGACAGGCCACGATACAAAACCTGAACCCACACCGGATCCCACACCAGAACCGGAGCCGGATCCCACACCGGATCCAGAGCCCGAACCGGCCCCCGAACCTGAGCCTGCACCGGAACCGGAACCCACGCCTGAGCCGGAGCCCACGCCCGACCCGGAACCTGCACCCGAGCCCGCTGAACTCACCGGAGATTATTCCGGTGAATTTACCTCCGACACCGGCACGATTCTGAATCTGGTCGTCAGATGGGCGGCCAACCGCGGCAGCGACGGCAGCTATACCGTGACGCTCCGCTTCTATCTGGATTGCTATGCTCTGGACGTCAACGCGCGCGACAGCAACACGCTGACCGTGACAACCGCCTCCGGGACCCAGACCTCCCGGTTCCACACCGACGGTCTGACGAAAGAGGATCGGGTAAGGAGCGAGACACAGATCGGCGAGACGACGATCCAGCTCACTTCGGAGCAGCTGGCCGCCGGCGCAACCGTAAGCGCATCCTGGGACTTCCGCGGCTCCTATGCCGGTCAGGAGCTGCCTGTTGTCACTGCAACCGGTGAGATCAAGGCCGACTGAGGTCGGTTTGCCGGCCTTTCCCGCCGTAGTAATTCCACAGGAAAACATGCCGCACCCGTATGGGTGCGGCATGTTTTTCTGTTTGGAAAAGCCGTTTGCGATCCTTGTTCTCAGGACGCCTCGTCCACAAATACAATTCTGCCCTGTCCGTAGGGATCCTCGTACTCCTCGCCGATCACACCGCCCAGAGATTCGGTGATATAGTCGATCAGCACCTGGTTATCCAGCTTCACGCGGTCCTGCAGCAGCGGTGCGCCGTTGAACATGGAGTAGCCATCGCCGTTGGACAGCAGCATGTAGTCATGGCCGGCCAGGGTGTAGGTCTTCTCAGGATCGATGGGCTCGCCGTTCACCAGCACGTTCTTCACGCGGCGCTCGCCCTGAACACCCGTGAACAGCCCGTTCTCGTCGGACTGGCAGGGAGACTCAATATAGCTGTGGATCTCATAGCTCAGGCCGGACACCTGCAGGAAACCGCCCGTCTCGCTGGGCACAGCGCGGGAGCCCCACTCAAGGGCGTCCAGGATCTGCTGGCCCTTGACCTCAATGACGCACAGGGCGTTGCCGAAGGGATGGACGCTGAGAATGTTGCTCAGGGTGATATCGCCTGCGGGAATGCTCACCCGGATGCCGCCGCCGTTGACAAAGGCAATGTCCGCGCCGGCCTGGGCACGGTAGGCATCCGCACAGAGGTCGCCCAGGTTCGTCTCCGCACGACGGATCATGCGGATGGGGGCGCCGTTCTCCTGGACCTCGATGGGATCGTTGATGGTGAGCTCCACCGCCGTGCTGGCCACCACCTCGTTCAACTTCCTGTTCAACTCCTCAGATGCTGCCGCAACGGCGCGGGACATCTCGTTATCGATGCCCAGCAGCTCCGGGGCTGCCACCTTGTTGTTCCAGTTGTAGAGGCCGGTGCTCATCTCGCCGTCGGCCGTGATGCGGCACCAACCGATGGCGGCCAGCTTCGTGCCGCAGGCGGCGCGGAGCACATCGTCACCGTCCTTGTTCTTTACGGTCAAGTGGTCGGTGTCATGACTGTGGCCGTCCAGGAAGACGTCGATGCCGCTGGTATGGGAGATCAAATCGTCATAGGTCCAGGGGATACTGACAGCCTCGTTGCCAATATGTCCCATGACAACAACATAATCCGCTCCCTCAGCACGGGCAGAGTCCACGGCCGTCTGCACAGCATTGTAGACGGCCTCACCGTTCTCGTCCTGGAAAAAGCCGTAAATAAACTCGTGATTCTCGTCCATGAAGTAGCTGGGCGTAGAGGATGTCAGCGTTTTGGGCGTGGTCACGCCCACAAACGCCACCTTCTTGCCGGCCAGCTCGCGAATCACATAGGGATCAAAGACCAGATCGCCCTTGAGGTTGAAGTTGCAGCTGATGTAGGGGAACTCCGCCTTCTCCGTTAGTGCGAGGAACTGATCCATGCCGTAGTCGAACTCGTGGTTGCCTGGGATGGCCACGCTGTAGCCCATCTTGTTCATCAGATCCACCAGCGCCTCACCCTTGGTCATGGTGCCAATAGGTTCGCCTTGGACGCTGTCGCCGTTATCCACCAGGATCACATCGTTGCCCTGGGCGATCAGGTAATCACGCACCTGCTGCAGTCCCGCATAGCCAAAGCCCTGATCCACGCCGCAGTGGACGTCGCTGGTGAACAGGATCACGATGTCTCCATTTTTCTCCACGGGCTGGGGCTCGGGCTGCGGATCCTTGTCCGGTGTACCCGGCGTCTCCTCGGGCGGCACGGAGGTCTGCTCGTTTTCCTTTCCCTTTGCGCCGCAGGCTGTCATCGCCGCCAGCAGCATGATGGCGGCCAGCAGAAGACACAGAATCTTTTTTCCGTTTTTTTTCATCGCTTTCTCCTCTTTTATCGAAATATTGGTTCTGTTCGGGGGATCTTCAGGTCGTTCAGCCTTTTTCGTTCAGCTCGCGCTCCACTTTGTTCAGCGTGTCGAAAAACCGCATGGTGGCGATCATAGGTCCGCAGCAGGGGCAGCCCAGCATGTTCCACCAGAACATATGCCGAAACGACGTGTGCGGACCCTCGATCCCCAGCTCCACCGCCTTGGCTTTGAGCTCCTCGGAGATCCTCGCCATCCAGACCAGGGTATAGATAAACAGCGTCGGTATACCCAGCAGATACGCCTTCCAATACGGCTGCACCTTGTGTCCCAGAACTCGCTCCAGCTCCTCCTGCAGGCCGCCAAGGGGCATATACAGCAGGAAAAACAGGCCGGCTGTGAAAAAATCGATGAAGCCGAGCCAGAAGCCCCTTCTGTTGGTGTGTTCGAATCTCATGATTCTCTACGCTCTCTTCCTTTCATTTTCCGCCGGCGCCTCGTTTGGGGACAGCTGCAATCAATGCGAGACCCTTGCGCGGTCTCGCATTGATTCAGCTTTTCTATTTGATTCCCGATCGGGCTGCAGTCCCGGGCGATCAGCGCTTTTTTGCCTCCGCCTGGATCAGCGCCTCGATCCGCTCGCGGTCTTTGGGCGCCAGCTCCTCGGTCTTGCCCGAGAAAAAGTCCTCGATCACGCCCAGATGGACGCCGGTCTTGTAGTTGATCTTATAGTTGATCAGACCCAGCTGCTCCTTCATCCGCCGCAGTTCCTGGTTGTCCATACGTTCCTCCTTCTCCCCCGGTGGGGGCTGCGCAGACAGGCGGTCACTCCACCTCGATCTGCTTGATGTTCATCTCATTTCCCTGCTGCAGCCACGTACGACCGCTGCCGCAGTAGGGGCAGGTCTTGCCGTATTGTACCGTGGGGTAGGTCTTTTTGCAGTCGTCGCACCAGGTCACGGCGGGGATCGTCTCGCACAGCAGTTTCGCACCCTCAAAGAGCGGGAACTTCTTGGTGTACCAGTTCCAGTAATCGTACAGATAGGAGGTCACGATACCGGACACCTCGCCGAACTCCAGCGTCACGGAGCAGATCTTGCTGACCTGGTTTTCCTCCGCGATGCGGGTCACCTGCTTGACCACATAATTGACCAATCCGAGCTCATGCATGTCGTTCCCCCGCCGTTACCTGTCGGACTTGGCAGTCTTCTTCTTCAGGATCTTGAAGCCGCGCTTGACCGCGTAGGCGCCGATGGCCTTGAACTTATCCTCCGCCGGGATCATCTTGGAGTAGGCGTCGCCCATGTTGCGCACCAGATGGATGGCGTCGAACTTGCACTGGACGGTGCACATACCGCAGCCCAGACACTTGTTGGTATCCACCACGCTGCGGCCGCAGCTCAGGCAGCGGGACGCCTCGGACTTGATCTGCTCCTCGGTGAAGATCATGCGCTCGTCGCTCATGGTGCGCACCTTGGAAGCGTCCACGCCCTTCACGGCGCGGCGGGGCTTCTTGCAAGCGTCCGCGGGAAGAACCACGTCGTCCTTGTTCAGCGGCGTGAAGTGGCGGGTGTTGCGGTGGATGGTCAGGGACTGGCCCTCGTTGACGAAGCGGTGCAGGGACACGGCGCCCTCACGGCCGGCTGCCAGGGCGTCCACCACGAACTTCTGGCCGGTATAGACGTCGCCGCCCACGAAGATATCGGGCTCGGCGGTCTGCAGGGTGACAGGATCGGCCTTGGCGGTACCGTTGCGGTTGAACTCCACCTTGGTGCCGGAGAGCAGTTCCTTCCACTCCACGCGCTGGCCGATGCAGTACAGCACGGTGGTGCAGCGCTCCTCGGCGGTCTCGGCGTCGTCGAACTTGGGATCGAAACGTCCCTCGGCGTTCTTCACGCTGACGCACTTGCGGAACCTGATGCCGGCGCACTTGCCGTCCTCGGTGATGATCTCCGTCTGGCCCCAGCCGGCATGGATCTCCACGCCGTCGGCCTTGCAAAGCTCCTGGTCCTCCTCGCCCATGGGCATCTCGTCATAGGACTCCAGGCAGTACAACTTCACGCTGTCCGCGCCCTGGCGGATGGCGGTGCGGGCCACGTCGGCGCCGATGTTGCCGCCGCCGATGACCACCACGTCGCCGTGGAGGGGCTTGGCCTCGCCGGTGTTGACCATCTTCAGATAGTCCACGCCGGGCATCACGTTCTCGGCGTCGTCGCCGGGCACGTTCAGCTTGCCGCCGTTCTGGAGGCCCACGGCCACAAAGAAGCCCTTGTAGCCCTCATCCCGGAGCTGCGCTATGGTGACGTCCTTGCCAACCTCCACGCCGCAGCGGAACTGTACGCCCATCTCACGGAGGATATCGATCTCCGCGTTGACAACGTCCTTCTCCAGGCGGAAGTTGGGGATGCCGGTGACCATCATGCCGCCGGGAACGGAATCCTTCTCAAACACCACGGGGGAATAGCCCTCGATGGCCAGGAAGTAGGCGCAGCTGAGGCCGGCGGGGCCGGAGCCGATGATGGCGATCTTCTGATCGAAGGGCTCACGGGTGGTGGAGCTCATGGGCGGCACGTACCGGTGCTCGGCGTTGAGATCCTGAGCGGCGATGAACTGCTTGATATCATCGATGGCCAGCGCCTCGTCAATGGTGCCGCGGGTGCACTCGTCTTCGCAGTACTTGCGGCAGATGGCGCCGCAGACGGCGGGGAACGGATTGTCGCGCTTGATCAGCTCCAGAGCCTCCCGGTATTTGCCCTCGCTGGCCATCTTGATGTAGCCCTGGATGGCGATGTGCAGGGGGCAGGCGGCCTTGCAGGGGGCCGTGCCGGTGGGCCAGGTCTGAATAACGCCGTTTTCGTTCTTATAGTTCCAGTTCCACTTGTCCTCGCCCCAGGAGTTGTTGTCAGGCAGCTCCTGCTTGGGATACTCGATCTCGCCGTGCTTGGTGCAGAGCTTCTGGCCCAGGCGCACGGCGCCGGCGGGGCAGACCTCCACGCACTTGCCGCAGGCCACGCAGTTCTCGGCGTTGACCTCGGCGGTGTAGGCGGAGCGGGACATGTTGGGGGTGTTGAACAGCTGGGAGGTGCGCAGGGCGTTGCACACGCCCACGGCGCAGTTGCACAGGCCGAAGATCTTGTTCTCGCCGTCGATATTGGTGATCTGATGGACGTAGCCCTTCTCCTCCGCCTTGTGGAGGATCTCCATGGCCTCATCGTAGGTGATGTCGTGGCCCATGCCGGTCTCGCGGCAGTAGTCGGCAAAGTCGCCCACGCCGATGCACCAGTACTGTTCGATATCGCCGGAGCCCTCGCCGCGGATGCGCTGCTGCTTGCGGCAGGAGCAGATGCCCACGCCGATGTGACCCTCGTACTTCTTCAGCCAGTGGCTCAGATGCTCGATGTCCAGGGACTCGCAGTTGGCGGGGATGGCCTGCTCCACCGGGATGACGTGCATGCCGATGCCGGCGCCGCCGGGGGGCACCAGATGGGTGATACCTGCCAGGGGCAGATAGGTCATGCGCTCAAAGAAATCGGCCACCTTGGGCGTCACCGGGGAGATCTCCGGCCGCATGACCATGATCTCAGCGCTGCCGGGCACGAACATGTCCAGCACCCAGCGCTTCTC
>CAMVMU010000004.1 GCA_947168655.1 uncultured Oscillospiraceae bacterium | reverse complement strand
AGCTCTTTTTCTCCCCCGGCAGAGCCGGGGGTTGCCTTTGGAACACCCAAAGCAACTGCCCTGCCGCTAAAGCAGCGGCAGGGCAGTTGTTTTTCCGATGGAAGCTTAACAGAACGGAAATCCGTCTCATACTTTCTCTTTATCTTTTTTCCGTATTCTTTGCAGGCACATCGTGACTCCGTCAGTAAGATACATTAAACCGACCGATGCGAACAGGCTCATGACGATCAATGCTGCAAACAGCTTTTTTGAAATATCTGTATGACCAATATAATCCCAGCAGGACCACCTGATGAAGCCGTGGAAAATAAAAATCGGCAGCGAAATTTTGCTGAGATACCTTGTCACTTTGCTGTCAGGGATGCAAAATCCGACATTCGAGAAGGAGAGCAGAATTCCCAGTGCGCAAAACAGCAATGCGTGCAAATCAAAAGTTTTATTCACTTTTATTCCGAGAATGGAACCATATGCATAGAGCACAACGACGGCGTAACAAAAGAGCTTGACGAACGTTAGCAGCAGTTTGGGGGTCCACTTATCCGTGTCTACCACCCATGAGTTCTTTTCCGTCAAGTAGGATGACAGGCAAAAAAGGCTTCCTCCAAGGGCCATTTCTGCCGTTGCTCGAAGCACACCAAAGTATACAAGCCCTGACCATCCGATCCAGTTTGAAATGGAGTGGTTTGTTCCGTACAGATAGCCAGTCACAAATAATGCGATCAGTGGAAAGAGGATCTTTACCGAAAAATGATAGTGCCGCAGCAAAAACGGGAACAGTATAAAAATGGCGATCAGCATAGCTGACAGATACCAGGTGTTTCCAACAGACAAGGCTGCGCTATCCATGTTCAGGCCTGCAAATGTTAGGCTGAAAGTGGGAATACTGCCGAGAAATCTGTTAAAAATCGTTGTGATTCCGTCATGTCTGATCAAAATAAACCGCACGATCACCTGAAGGAAAATCACGCTTAAGTAATAGCAGTAGAAGGTGCCGACTTTCTTGATAATATAACGCCAGGTCTCGTCAGCAATGAAGGCCAGATCTTTGCGTCCGGGTCCGTTTCTCTCAACATGTTTTGCCATCAGAAAACCGGAAACAATGAAAAAGAACTCAACGCCAATATATCCGTTTACAAAGAATCCAAGCTGGAAGCTGGCGTTAAAATGGTAGAACACAATAATCATTGCAAACAAAAATCGAAGAAAATCGATTTCTCCGTTTCTCTTGATTGCCATAGCAGATACTCCTTTAAAAGCGGGTGGTCCCAGGCAAAACACGGCGCAAGGATGCGGAAAAACACCTGTTTTCATGTGAATCCCCTAACCTGTTTTGCCTTATGGAGCAACTTGTTGCCGTTTATTCAAAGTGTTCCCGTGTGTACTTCACGCCCTCCTCGTATGCGCGGCGGGAGTTTTCCCTGTCGCTGAAAGCATAGAAGGAGTTTACGCGCTTTTCATATTCCTCCTCCATCCGGCAGTTATTCCGCATGTACCGGCAAAGCGCCTCGACCACCGCCTCGTGGGTCTTGAAAACAGGGCCGAGCGCCTTCGTTTCATAGTCGTAAATGCTGGAGTCATACTGGGGCGGAAGGGTGTCAGGGTGGTAATACAGAACCGGTTTGCGCATGTACGCGAAATCAAACTGGATGCCGGAATAATCCGTCAGCATCAGGCTGGATTCGGACAGAATGGTCTCATAGTTTACCTCGCTTCCCGGGATGATCTCGACGTTTTCGTTAACGGTGTAGTCTCCGATCTGAGGGCTGAGGATCGGGTGGATCAAATAGATGAGCTTGTACCCTGTCTCCTTCGCGGTCCGGACCACTCTCTCATCATTGATCAGGCTGTTGTAGATCCGGAAGTACTCCGTGTGCTTGAAGTTCACACTGTACTCGTTCCGGCTTCCCTTGCTGTTGGTGCCGGCGGTGACGTTTCTACGCCAGGTGGGGGTGATGAGGATCTGCTTTTTATCCCGGGAGACCAGCCCATCAAACCGCGGCGCGCCGGTCATGACCAGCATATCCTCGTCATAACCGTAGGCCCGGTGGGAAACGTTCTCCTTTTCAAGGGGCGAAACCAGGAAGTATTTCCTGGTGTTGTCAAAGAGGCGATTCTGATACTGCGCGATCCGCTGGATGGTGAGGCCGTGCTGCAGGCAGATCACGTGGGCGTTGCACAGCCCTCTGACATACTTTTCCAGGCTGGCGGCGTATCCGCAGTAGAGGTAGATATCCACGCGGGTGGCGAAGATCACGGCGGCGTGCAGCGTCAGCAGCTTGCAGCGGATGGAGTTGAAGACCACCACGTTCCTGCCGTACTTCTTTTTCAGCTCCGGATATTCGACGGCATCCTTATTGATGATGTAGTAGGGGACAATGTCCTTCTGCGTTCCGTGGTCCATGGCGTAGCGGAAGAGGTACTCGCCGTTGTCGCCGCCCTTGAAGAGCTGGTCGAAGATCATCCACAGCTTTTTCCCCTTGAAGAGCGGACGGGTCAGGAAGTAGAGCTTTCTGAGGGCAATGCTCTTGAGGGCGCGGAAGTCTTTTTTGGCGGTGAATTCATGAAAGTAGTCTTTTTCCAGCGCCCGCTCATACTTGCGGCGTAGCTTTTTGGTGCAGGGCTCCACCACAATGCAGCTCATTTTGGGCTTTTTGTTATAGCGCATGATCCAGTCGCCGAAACACCAGTAGCTGGTGCCGAACTTGGGACTGAGCCGTGAGGCGATCTTGCCGAAGGTCATCTCCAGCTTGAAGGGATGGCCGTCATAGCGGCAGTAGGCGCTGATGACCGCACCGTTTGTAAACAGCTCCTCCGGTACGCGGACCTGGAAGGTATACGCCTGCTCCACCGGCCGGCCGAAGAACTTATTGAGGGAATAGATCTCATTCGTCTCGCCTGCCAGCTCATGCTCGTCGATTCGGAGAGAGGCCGAAAGCTTGTCCCGGACCAGACAGTAGGTGTTCGTCAGTCTGGCGTCAAAGATCAACTGGCCGCCCTCGTAGTTGATGGCGTAAACGAAGAATTTGATATCCGGCTTATATCCGACAATGCTGTCGTTGTAGGTGGTGACCATATTGGTCCGGGTATAGTAGTTGGATGGGCGAAGATCTTCCCCCCGATGCTTGAACTCCAACAGGTGGTAGCGCATGTATTTGGGAAGCGCCTCATAGCCGAAGGCGGGCTTCTCGATGATCACCTCATCGTCCAGCTTTTGCAGCAGCAGATGGACGGCCTCGTAGAACGTGTCCACCTCCCCGTCGCCCAGCATGCTCTTGTTTCTGTCGTTCCAGTTGCAGAGGAAGCGGATGGACAACAGATAGGAAACCACATTCTGAACAAAGGGAGAGTTGTTGGTCTCGTCCAACAGGGGAATGAACTCCTCCATCAGCTGCCGGGTGTACCACTCCTTCTCATACTGTTCCGAGTAGTTGTATGCGTCATTAAAGGAGGCGGTGCTGACAACCGAACAGGCAGGGGAGAGATAATACGCCCGCTTGTGCTGCTCCAGGAGCCGGATCAGGCCGAACAGCCGGGACTCCTCCGTGCATCCCCGGGTAAAGAACGCGTCGGTGAGGATATTCCGGTCAAAGAAATAGCTCTCCAAACAGAGGTTGATGGAGGCGGGCTGCTCTGCAAGATCCACGATGCCACCGGTCCCCTTCGGGAGATAATAGTGCACCTTGCCCTTGGGATCCACATAGGTCGGGCGGAGGTAAAAGATGCTCACCCCTGTCTTGGCCAGACACAGGAAGTCCGCCACGGCGTTCTTCGTATACCGCGTATCGGAGTGGATGAAGCACACATATTCGCCCTTTGCCCGGCCAAGACCGCTTTTGAACGCCGCGGAGATATCGCCGCCCTCGTCTGTCACCTCGATGACGTCGACGTTTGCGCCATATGCCCCCCACGCTTCCTTCAATTCGGCATATAAAGCGGGAGTCTCCTCCGGGTCATCCACATAGACGACCATGCTGAGCGTTGAGGCGGTTGCCTCATTACCATTCGCGTCAAACGCACCATCACCCCGGAATTCCCCGAATACGGTAGCTTCGTCAAGGACGTAGTCTTCGGAGATATTATCATTGGCCACTTCGCCCTCCGGGAGGATCTCGCCCAGTTTCTTCTTTGCATCCATACGCTCTACTCCTCTACATCACCATGGCGTCGTTGATCGATCGGACAACCAACAGATACTCTTAATTTTATACACTGGCACGGGTACTTTGTCAAGCTGAAGCACTTGGCGGAAGAACGACGGGCGCCCCCGCCTGCTCCCGGCGCGAAAAAAGAAAGTTCTTTTCATTATTTCGGTTTTATGATATAATATTTTGTAACTATAGGTTTTCGCGGGGCAGACCGATGTGGCGCCGCCGCGGGCCAATTCACAATGGAGGAATCAGCCGTGAATATTGCGATTCTGTTTGCCGGTGGCAGCGGCGTTCGGATGGGCGCCGGTATCCCCAAGCAATTTCTGGAGATCTATGGAAAGCCCATTCTGATCCATACCATCCAGCAGTTTGAATACCACAGGGAGATCGACAGGATCTATCTGGCGGTGTTGAAGGACTACATCCCCTACGTGAAGGAACTTCTGGAGGAGTACCACATCAAAAAGGTGGCCGGCGTGGTGGAGGGCGGCGAAACCGCTCAGGATACCATCTACAACGCCCTGAAGAAGGCGGAGGAGGAAAACCCGCGGGATTCTATCGTGCTGATCCACGATGGCGTCCGGCCGTTCATCACCTATGAGGTGATCTCCAAAAACATCGAGTGCGTCAAGCAGTACGGCAACGCCATCACCTGCACCCCCTGCTTTGAGACCATTGTCCTGAGCAGCGACAACGTGGAGATTGCCGACGTTCCCCCGCGCAAGAACTGCTATTCCGCCCAGGCGCCCCAGAGCTTCTATCTGGGCCAGATCATCGACGCCCACGACGTGGTGCGCGCCCGCCCGGAGCGCTACGAAAACATGGTGGACGCCTGCACCATTGTCCGTTCCCAGGGGATCACCGCCCATATCGTGGAGGGCAATCGCGGCAACATCAAGGTCACCACGCCCGAGGACGTGTACCTGTTCCGGGCCCTCCTGCAGTACCGTGAGAACGAGCAGGCCTTCGGCTTCGGCCTCACCGACCGGACCAACATCCGCATGAACAAGGGGCGGCACGATGACTAACGCATACCGGATCGAGGCAAACGGCGATCCTGTCCTCCAGGAGGATCTGGAGATCATCGCCGGGGACAACGGGCGGTTCAGCGCCCTTGCCGGCAGCTCCCTGCTGATCACGGGAGCGACCGGTCTGGTGGGAAGCCAGCTGGCAAGAGCTCTGGCCTGCTATAACCGCGTTCATCACGCCGGCATGACCATCTATCTGCTGGTCCGCAGCAGGGCAAAGGCAGAGGAGATTTTCGGTGAGCTGCTGGCGCGCGGAGACGTCGTCATTCTCACCGGGGACGTGACCGACCCCTTCCGGGACTACTTCCCGGATGACCTGACTCTGGATTATATCATCCACGCCGCCAGCGTCACCGCGTCAAAGCTGATGGTGGAGAAGCCGGCGGAGACCATCCGCATTTCCCTGGAGGGGACCCGGCAGATGCTGGAGCTGGCAAAGCAGCACGGCGTGCGCAGCATGATCTACATCTCCTCCATGGAGATGTACGGTACCGTGGACTTTGACCGGCCGGTGACAGAAGACGATCTGGGATACATTGACCCTCTCCGGATACGCAGCAATTATCCCGAATCCAAGCGCATGTGCGAAAACATGTGCGTGGCGTATCACGCCGAGTACGGCGTACCTGTGCGGATTGCCCGACTTTCACAAACCTTCGGCGCCGGGATCCTGCGGGGTGAAAACCGCGTTTTTGCCCAGTTCGCCAGGAGCGCTATCAGCGCTCAGGACATCGTGCTGCACACCGCCGGACGCTCGGAGGGCAACTACTGTTACACCAGAGACACCATTCGCGGCCTGCTGACGATCCTGCTCCACGGGGCGGACGCCGAGGCCTATAACGTGGCCAATGAGGTCTGCCACACCACCATAGCCGCCATGGCGCAGCTTGTTGCCGGACAGGTTGCCGCATCACCCATCCGGGTCGTGTTCGACATACCAGAGAGCAACACCTTTGGATACGCGCCGGATACGAAGCTGAAGCTGTCATCCGCCAAGCTGCGTGCCCTGGGCTGGGAGCCCGAAGTGGGGCTCGTGGAGGCGTATCGCCGCATGATCGCCAGCATGACCTGGCAGCAGGCCGAATAATCGCGCGGAGCGCGAAGATAACAGGAGCAGGGAGGGACCAAGCTTGATACGTGATATCGTCTGGACGCGCACCATACTCCGGATCGAATGTGACGCCGGGGAGGAGACCTCCCTGTTCATTACCTGCGGCGATCGCACGTATCCCTTCCGCGCAGCGGGTGACGGTACGGCGCAGATTTGCCTGAGCAACGTGGGCGACGGACATTTTGTGGAATCCGGTACGTGGGCAATCGGGCCGGAGGGCATCGCCGTGTCGGCAGAGGTCCGGAAGAAGCTGCCGGAGCTCTCCCGGGTGTTCTCCTACGGAAGCGGATCCCACTATATCGTCTCCTTTAACTACGACTATCAGCAAAACCGGCTGCGGATGACGCCCCAGTTCGTGAAGGATAACCGCCGTCCCGAAAGAAGAACAATCCGGCAGGAGATCATTCGCCTGGGAATGCAGGTGATTTACCGCTTTTGGCGGATCATGACCGCCGGGCGGAAACGGCGAACCGCCTTCCTGTCCCAGACCCGTGACGGGGCCTCCGAGAACATGCAGGCCGTCATGCGCCGGATGGAAGAGCGAGGCCTGGACCGGACCCATCCCATGACGGCGTACTTTTGCGACAGCACCAAGCGCGGTATTTCCGCGCAGCTGAAAATGCTGCGCAGAATCGCGTCGGCGGATACCCTGTTTATTGACGACTACATGCCCTGCCTGTCCTATGTGAAGCTGGATCGGAACGTGAAGCTGGTGCAGCTCTGGCACGCCGGGATCGGTTATAAGCTGGTGGGATATGCCCGCTTCGGCTTGAAAGGCTCCCCCCACCCCTACCAATCCTGCCACCGGCAGTACACCCACGCGGTGATCGGAAACGAGAGCCTGCGGGATATCTACGCGGAGGTTTTCGGTGTGAACCCCAGGGTGCTGCTCCCCACAGGGATGCCCCGTCTGGAGCATTTTCTGGATCCGGACGTGCAGCAGGCGGCGCGGAACGACGTATACGGGCGGCATCCGGAGCTTGCGGAGAAGCGGGTCATCCTCTTCGCCCCCACCTTTCGCGGACAGGGGCAGAAGGAGGCCTTCTACGACTTCTCCCACATCGATCAGGCGGCCATCTGGCAGATGTGCCAGGAGACCGACAGCATTTTTATCTTTAAGTGGCACCACTTTATCCGCCAGCGCATGCCCATCGCGCCGGAATACGCCGGCCGGCTCAAGGACTATTCGGAGGATGATCTGAACGCCCTGATGTATGTCAGCGATATTCTGATCACGGATTATTCCTCCTGCTTTTATGACTATCTGCTGCTGGAAAAACCCATTCTGTTCTACATCTATGACGAGGAGGAATACACCCTTGCCAGAGGCGTCCATGAGCCGGTCCACAAGACCGCGCCGGGCATCATCTGCAGGACGTCGGAGGAGCTGATCCGGACCCTGGAGCAGCGGGACGTGCCCCGTATCCCCCCTCAGAAGCATATGATCGATATGTGCCTGACCAACGGCTCATATACGGCCAGCGACCGGATCCTGGACGCGGTATTCGGCGCGGAATGAGAAGGACGCCATGAAGAAATTGAAATATCTCGCCATTCGCCTGGCGATTGCGGGGATGCGGCTGCTGTATCTGCCAATGAAGCTCCTGCCAACGCAGAAAAAGGTGGTCATGATCAGCCGCCAGTCCGACCATCCGTCGGTTGACATGCGCCTGCTGAAGGACCGGATCCTGCGGGAGTATCCGGACTGCAGGGTGCTGATCCTGGCAAAGAAGCTGGGCAACCCCATCCCGTATCTTTTCCATATTCTCCGGCAGATGGTGCATATTGCCACGGCAAAGGCGGTCGTTCTGGACTCCTACTGCATCCCCATCAGCGTACTGAACCACAAAAAGTCCCTGATCGTCATTCAGATGTGGCACTCCATGGGCTGCATGAAAAAGTTCGGATACGCCATGCTGGACATGGAGGAGGGCAGCGACCCGGTCATTGCCAGGCTGATGCGGATGCACTACAACTACACCTATATCCTGATCTCCTCCTTTTCCTACCTGCAGGACTACATCGAGGGCTTCCGCACAACGCCGGACAAGGTCCTGCAGATTCCCCAGCCCCGCGCCGATATCCTGCTGGACAAGGAGGAGATGGCACGGATCCGCAGCAGATGGATCGAAAAGATCCCCGCTCTGGGGACGAAGAAGAACATCCTCTACTGCCCCACCTTCCGCAAGAGCTTTTCGCAGGAGGACAGCGACGCGGTGCGTTCTCTGATCGATCAGGTGGACTTCCAGCGCTTCAATCTAATCTACAAGCCCCACAGCGTCAGCCAAATGCAGATCAGCGACCCGCGGATCATTTCCGCCGATATGAACCAGATCGACGCCATGGCCGTGGCCGATTACGTCATCAGCGATTACTCCAGCATCATCTACGAGGCCGGCCTGTGCCGCCTCCCGGTCTTTCTCTATATGTACGACTGGGATCACTACTCGGAAAAACGGGCGCTGAATCTGGATTATGAGACCGGGATCCCCCTGATGAAGGCCCGGACCCCCGAACCGATCCTCCGGGCAATCGAAGCCGGACCCGTTGTGGATCAGGCGTTTATGGACTTTGTGAACCGCAACGTGGTCATGCCGGAGAACTCCTGCTGTGAGGAGATCATCCGGCTGATGGATCTGTCCCGGTGAGATGCGCCGCACCTTTTCCCTGTTCGTTTTTTATATTCACTTAAGCAAAACCCCGGGGCGATTTCCCTGCATGGACAGGAAAATCGTCCCGGGGTTTTCGTCTGCCTACGCTCCCGGTCTTTGTATTTTGCTGTTCGTTTCATCTTCTGTTTCACGCGGGATTATGGCGAAGACCGTCATTGGTAAATGGTCATGATTGTCCCGTCGTTCCAGTACCGCTCCATGATCTCCGTGATTTTCTGATACGCCGGATAGCACTTGAAGAATGCGAACATTTCCCGCGCCTGCGCATCGATGGCGGCGCGTCCGTCTGTGTCCGCCTCCTCCCGCCGCATCCAAAGGGCGCAGATCAGCTTGTCGATGCACAGGTCCTCCATTTTCTCCACGTTCTCCAGCCGGTCTTTGCCGGCTTTGATGGCTGCGGCGATCTCGTAGTACTAAAAGTGCAGGCCGGGGATCTTTGCCAGGTAGTACTCGGCCATGGCCTGTTCGCTCATGCCGTGGTACGTTTCCGCCATGATGCGCAGCACGTCAATTTTCAGTTCATCGTCCTTCGTGCAGGCCAGGATGCGCTCGCCGACCTCGATGATCTCAGCGCTGCGGCTCCTGTCGGCGTTCTGTTCCTGCATATCCTCCAGAATGCAGGTGAGCAGCAGGTCGTTGTTGGGGTACTTCTCCAGCGACTTGCGCAGAAACGCCTCGGATGCGGCGGGGTCGTTTCCGCCTCTTCCGCTTTCAGCCACCAGCGCTTCCACCGCCGCGTCCACCTGGCTCTGGTCAAAATCCAGCAGGCGGTCCAGAGAGGTGCCGAAAAAGATGGCCAGCTTGGGCAGCAGGTCGATGTCGGGGCTGGACGCCCCCGTCTCCCACTTGCTGACTGCCTGGGAAGAGATGTGCAGATATTCCGCCAGTTCCTCCTGGGTTACTTTCTTCTCTTTACGCAGAAATCTGATTTTTGCTCCGATATTCATAGTCTTTCTCCTTGTTTGCGTTCTTTGAACCGGTTCGATTGCATTATAATTCCCCTACACAGAAAAAACCACATGAGAATAATCGGAAAAATATCAACCACCGGTTGATAGCTTGCAGTTGATTCCAAGTATTATCAAAAAACTCTTGACAATTTCCGCCAGTTGTATTATTGTTCTAATTGCCTAATACAATCACACAGAAAGGAGTGAGCGGTTGTGGAATGGACGTTTCAGCCCGATCTGCCCATCTATACCCAGCTGGTAGCCCAGATGACCCAGGCCATTTTGTCCGGTACGATTGCACCGGGGGCGCGGCTGCCGGGGGTACGCGAACTGGCAGCCGAGGCGGGAGTCAATCCCAACACCATGCAGCGGGCCATGGCGGAGCTGGAGCAGGGCGGCCTGATCTTTTCCCAGCGCACCAGCGGCCGCTTCGTCACGGACGACGAGGCAGTCATCGACGACGCCAGACGCCGTCTGGCCCGGCGACAGGTGGACGCTTTTTGGACCTCCATGGCCCGCCTGGGCTATGACCGGGAGCGGACACTGCAGCTTCTGACACAAGACGAAAAGGAGGAGGATGCTTAATGGCACTTCTGGAATGCAAACAGTTGACAAAAAACTACGGCAATAACCCCGCTTTGGATCACGTGGATCTGACGATTGAACCCGGCCGCATCGTGGGCCTGCTGGGCCCCAACGGCAGTGGAAAGACGACTCTCATCAAGATCGCCAACGGGCTGCTGGTGCCCACCTCCGGCACGCTGACCATCGACGGCATGGCGCCGGGTCAGGAGACAAAGAAGCTGGTATCCTATCTGCCCGAGCGCACGTATCTCTCCACCTGGATGAACGTAGTGCAGCTGCTGGACTTCTTCTGCGACTTCTATCCCGACTTTGACCGCGCCGCCGCCGAGCACATGCTGACGGCGCTGGAGATCAGCCCCAATCTGCGCATCAAGCAGATGAGCAAGGGCACCCGGGAAAAGGTGCAGCTCATCCTGGTGATGAGCCGCAAGGCACGGCTGTATCTGCTGGATGAGCCCATCGGCGGTGTGGATCCCGCCACCCGGGACTATATCATCCGCACCATCATTTCCAACTACAACGAGCAGGCCTCCGTGCTGATCTCCACTCATCTCATCGCCGACGTGGAGAACGTGCTGGACGATGTGATCTTCATCAACAAGGGCCACGTGGTGCTGCAGTCCTCGGTGGACGAGATCCGCGCCGAGAAGAACTGCAGTGTGGACGAACTGTTCCGGGAGGTGTTCCGCTATGCTGTCTAAACTGCTGAAGCACGAGTACCGCGCCACGGCGCGGATCATGCTGCCCATCTACGTGCTGGTTGTGGGCGCCGCGCTGCTGTTCAACGTGTTCATGCGCCTGGCCGACCGCTACGAAAACGTGGCGCTGGAGATCTTCCGTGTCACGTCCATCTCCATTTTTGCCATCACCCTGATCGGCTCTTTTGTGGTGACGGCCGGCCTGATGGTGTTCCGCTTCTACAAGAACTACATGACCGATGAGGGCTACCTCATGTTCACCCTGCCGGTCTCCGTGCCCCAGCTGATCTGGTCCAAGCTGATCGTTGCTATGACATGGACGGTGGTCACCGTTCTGGCCGCCGCGCTGGGCGTGTTCCTGGGCTGCCTGGGTCTGTTTGACTGGAACGAGGTCCTGTCCGACCTCTCCATGTTTTATTCTCAGATCCTGGGCGAGCTCCCCGCCAGCTATCTCCCCCTGATGGCCGTCAACATGTTCGTGTCCTCCGTGTCCTTTTTCCTGCTGGTTTACGCCGCCATTTCCCTGGGCCACGGCTTTGCAAACCGCAAGATCCTCTTGTCCGTGGTGTTTTTCTTCGCCTTTAACGCCGGCGTGCGGACCATCTCGTCTATCTTCAGCATCTTTATTGCCGTCTTCTCCGAGGATCTGTTCTTCGGTGACGTCACAGATGTCATCCCCTCTTCCTACCTCCTGGGGACCCAGCTCCTCGGCATCGGCCTCAATCTGGTCTTTGCCGTGGTCTTCTACATCGTCACCCGGCTCCTGCTGAAAAAGCGGCTGAATCTGCAGTAACTGTCATTCGCTGATAAGGAGGGACACACGATGAGGAATCGGTTTTCGTTGTTCTCGGCTCTCTTTATTATTCTGCTTGCCATGGGATGCTGCGTATTGCTGGCCGGATGCGTCGGCCGGGTCGAGGTTTATGAGGATATTTCAAGCTACGCGGAACGCATGTCTTTTTCGGATCGGATGGCCGATCCCAAATGGCACAAGTGGGACATGGACGAAACCATTTGGCCGGAGAAGATCACCGACTCCATGGCGGTTTCGGACTATAAAATGGTTTACTATGACCCGTGGGACGCCCAGTATTTGGGGTATCTCGTCGTCGATTACCCTGCCGAGGAATATGCCGCGGAAGTGGAACGGCTGAAAAGTTATCCGTCAACGGAGTATATTGGATATTACAGCGTCCGCGAAGAAACCACCTATGAGCTGCTTGCGATAAACGCGGATGCGTATTACGGATTTGTATATGCCCTGACCGACGGATCCGGCCGGATCGTCTATGCCGAGCAAATCTTCTGCAATTATTTTATGGACCTGGATTACTCGCGCTACATACCGAAAGACTATCTGCTGGATGGGTTTGACGCAAGCATGGATAACCCATACTCGAAACAGGCGCATAATCCATAAACTGCTGACCGGAAACAGGTGCCTTTTTCTCAGACAGCTCTCACATGAATAATTGACCGCCGGAGGAAGCGCTTCTCTTTGAAGCGCCCCCTCCGGCGGTTATTTTACGCAATGCCAAAGAATCGTTTTCCGTTTTCCCAGGTGATCCGCTCCACCTCGTCCGGGGAGAGGCCCTTGATCTGGGCGATCTTCTCCGCCACCAGGCTGACGTAGGTGCTGTCGTTCCGCTTTCCGCGGAAAGGCACCGGAGTGAGGTAGGGGGCGTCCGTCTCGATCATGATGCGATCCATGGGGATCTCCCCAATAACCTCAGGAGCTTTCCGGGCGTTCTTGAAGGTAATGGCGCCGTTGAAGGACAGCATCCACCCCATTTTCAGCAGCTCCCGGGCCATCTCCACGCTGCCGGAAAAGCAGTGGAACACTCCTGTCACCGCCGGAAACTCCTTCACGATGGACAACGTGTCGGCGTGGGCCTCCCGGTCATGGATGATGACGGGCAGGCCCAGCTCCTGCGCCAGGGCCATGTGGGCGCGCAGCACCTGCTGCTGCAGCTCCCGGGGCGGGTTCTCCGGCCAGTAGTAGTCCAGTCCGATCTCCCCGATGGCTACCACCTTGTTTTCCTTTGCCAGGGCGCGGATCTCGTCCATCTGCTCAGGCACAAAGTCGCCGCAGTTCTCCGGGTGGATGCCCACGGCGGCGTAGACATGGGGAAATGCCGCCGCCAGCGCCACCGCTGTCCGGGAGGACTCCACCGTACAGCCGGGGTTGACGATCAGCCCCACATTTTCAGACGGCATGGATGCCAGCAGCTCCCGGCGGTCGGCGTCAAAGGCCTCGTCGTCGTAGTGGGCGTGGGTGTCAAAGAGCATCACTCCACCTCCGCCAGCTTCCGCACTGCGGTGTTTTCCACGTACTGCTCCTTCAGCTCCCGCACCTGGGCCATGTGGGGCTGCCTGAGGTGCGTCTGCTGGGCCTCGGCGCTGCTCCACCGCTCCATGAGCAGGATCTCATCGGCGTTTTCGATGGACAGAAAGTAGTCATATTGAAGACAACCTGTCTCCGCCCGGATGGTATCAGGCAGACCGCGGGCGGCCAGGGCCCGGAGAAAGGTCTCCCGCTGGCCAGGCTTGGCGGTATAGGTCACCAGAAATGTCAGTTCTGTCATAGTCTCACCCAAGCTTTGCACCGGCGGGGATGGCATCGTCCACCAGCAGCAGGTGCAGCTTCTCCTCGCCCTTCTCCTTGTGGACGGCGGAGAGCAGCATGCCGCAGGAGGGAATGCCCATCATCTTCCGGGGCGGCAGGTTGACGATGGCAACCGCCGTCTTGCCGATGAGCTGCTCCGGCTCATAAAACTTGTGGATGCCGGAGAGGATGATCCGGTCGGTGCCGGTGCCGTCGTCCAGGGTGAACTTCAGCAGCTTGTCGCTCTTCTTCACCGCCTCGCAGGCCTTGATCTTCACGGCACGCATGTCGCTCTTGCAGAAGGTGTCAAAATCCACGTTCTCCTCTGCCAGAGGTTCCACCTCCATGGCGGGCAGGGCGGCCTTCTTCTGGGCCTCCTGGATGGCGGCTAGCTCTTGGAGCTCCTTCTCCGCGTCGATGCGGGGGAACAGGGCCTCGCCGCGGGTGACGGTGGCATCGGCGCGGAGGCTGCCCCACACGTTGGCCTTTTCCCAGGTACGGCAGCAGTCGCAGGCGCCGATGGCTGCGAAGAGCTTCTCACAGCTCTCGGGCATGAAGGGCTGGAGCAGCGTGGTGCAGATGCGCACCGTCTCCAGCAGGTTATACATCACCGTTGCCAGGCGGATCTTTTTTTCCTCGTCCTTGGCAAGGACCCAGGGGGCGGTCTCGTCGATATACTTGTTGGCGCGGTCCAGCACCTTGAAGATCTCCGCCAGCGCGTTCTGGAACTGCAGCTTTTCCATCTCCGATTCATAGCGGTCCCGGAGAGTGGCGGCCACGGTCTTCAGCTCGCAGTCGGAGTCGCTGTTCTCCCGCTCAGCGGGCAGGGTGCCGCCAAAGTACTTCTCCACCATGGCGGTGGTGCGGCTCACCAGGTTGCCCAGGCAGTTGGCCAGATCCACGTTGATGGTGTTGATCAGCAGCTCATTGGAGAAGTTGCCGTCGGAGCCGAAGGGGAAGGTGCGCAGCAGGAAGAAGCGCAGGGTGTCTACGCCGTAGCGCTCCGCCAGCAGGTAGGGATCCACTACGTTGCCCAGGCTCTTGCTCATCTTGCCGCCGTTGAATACCAGCCAGCCGTGGCCGTAGACGTGCTTGGGCAGGGGCTCGCCCACGCTCATCAGCATGGCGGGCCAGATGATGGAGTGGAACCGCACGATCTCCTTGCCCACAATGTGGACGTCGGCAGGCCAGTATTTGGCAAGATCGTCGTGGGCGTCATTCTCATAGCCCAGGGCGGTCATATAGTTGAACAGGGCGTCCACCCACACGTAGACCACGTGGCCGGGGTCAAAGTCCACCGGCACGCCCCAGGTGAAGCTGGTACGGCTGACGCACAGGTCCTCCAGACCCGGCTTGATGAAGTTGTTCACCATTTCGTTGACGCGGGATCTGGGCTGCAGGAAGTCTGTGTCCTCCAGCAGGTGGCGGACCCGGTCGGCGTATTTGGACAGGCGGAAGAAATATGCCTCCTCCTCGGCGTCCTGCACGGGGCGTCCGCAGTCGGGGCATTTGCCGTCCACCAGTTGGCTCTCGGTCCAGAAGCTCTCGCAGGGGGTGCAATATTTGCCCCGATAGGAACCCTTGTAGATGTCGCCGTTTTCGTACATCTTCCTGAAGATGCGCTGCACGGCTGCCTCGTGATACTTGTCCGTGGTGCGGATGAAGCGGTCGTTGGAGATGTTCATCAGCTTCCACAGGTCCTTGACGCCCTTTTCGCCCTCCACAATGTTGTCCACAAACTGCTGGGGGGTGACGCCTGCCTCCTTGGCCTTGGTCTCGATCTTCTGGCCGTGCTCGTCAGTGCCGGTGAGGAACATGACGTCGCAGCCCTTGAGCCGCTTGTAACGGGCCATGGCGTCGGTGGCCACGGTGCAGTAGGTGTGGCCGATGTGCAGCTTGTCGGAGGGATAGTAGATGGGTGTGGTGATATAGAATTTCTCGCGCTCCATATGGGATCTCCTTTTCCGCCGCCCCGGATGGAAGGGCGGCACAAATTGATTTTTCTCTTTTCCGGGGGGATATATGCGGCGTTTGCCAAAACAAAAACGCCCTTGACAGTTCGTCAAGGGCGACAAAAGCCGCGTTACCACCTTGCTTCGCCCTCTCCTCGCGAAAAAGGGCCTCACGGGGTGCCATCACACCCCCGCGCTGTAACGGGCGCGCCCGATCCAACCTAACGCATACGCGCTCGGCCGGACGGCTCCGGGGCCATGTTCTCCGGCTTCCTCCGCGTCCGCTCTCACCTCTCCGGACTCTCTTTGGCGGTTTTCACCGGTTACTCTTCCCATCATTGCCTTTGGTGAGAGTGAATGTATCACACTATTTTGATTTTGTCAACTTCTGCCTTGGTTTTTTGGTCAAAGTGTGCTATCATTTTTATGTTGTGCAACTGAGAAAGGGGGAACGTCCATGAAACTGGCGTCCTGGAACGTCAACGGCCTGCGCTCGTGTCTCACCAAGGGCTTTCTGGACTATGTCCGGAGCGAGGATCCGGACGTGATCTGCCTGCAGGAGACGAAGCTGCAGCCGGAGCAGGCGGTGTTCGACCTGCCGGGCTACCATCGCTACTTTAACTCCGCCGACAAGAAGGGCTACTCCGGCACCGCTATTCTCACCAAAACGGAGCCGCTGTCGGTTACATACGACTTTGGTGACGATATCCACCGCCATGAGGGACGGATCATCACGGCGGAGTACCCGGACTTCTACCTGGTCTGCTGCTACACCCCTAACGCCCAGGACGGCCTCAAGCGTCTGGATTACCGCATGCAGTGGGAGGACGACCTGCGGGCGTATCTTCAGCAGCTGGACGCGGTGAAGCCGGTGGTGTACTGTGGCGACCTCAACGTGGCACACGAGGAAATCGACCTGAAAAATCCCAAGTCCAACCGGGGCAATGCCGGCTTCTCCGATGAGGAACGAGCAAAGATGACAGCGCTGCTCTCCGCCGGGTTCACCGACACCTTCCGCTGGCTCTACCCCGACGCCACCGGCATCTACTCCTGGTGGAGCTACCGCTTCCACGCCCGGGAGAACAACGCGGGCTGGCGCATCGACTACTTCATCGTCTCCGACCGGCTCCGCGACCGCATCGCCGCGGCGGAGATCCGCACCGGCGTCACCGGCAGCGACCACTGCCCGGTGGTGCTGGAGCTGAAAGAAGCGTAACTTCCCCCTTGCAAAAACGCTGCGGGGTATTTATACTGGTCTTACCGAAATTTTAATGAAGAAAGGGTACATTTTATGAAGATCCTGGTTATCAACTGCGGTTCCTCCTCCCTGAAGTATCAGCTGCTGGACATGGAGGGTGAGAAGCTCCTGGCCAAGGGCCTGTGCGAACGCATCGGCATCGACGGTCATCTGACCCACAAGCCTCAGAACGGCCGCCCCGTGTTCAACGAGGACGTGCCCATGCCCACCCACACCGAGGCCATTGCCGCCGTGCTGGACAAGCTGACCTCTCCGGAGTACGGCGTGGTGGAGAGCATGAGCGAGATCGGCGCCGTGGGCCACCGCGTGGTGCACGGCGGCGAGAAGTTCGCCTGCTCGGTGCTGATCGATGACGCCGTCATGGACGCTCTGGCCGAGTGCATCCCCCTGGCCCCCCTCCACAACCCCGCCAACATCACCGGCATCAACGCCTGCAAGGCCGTCATGGGTGAGAACGTGCCTCAGGTGGGCGTGTTTGACACCGCCTTCCACCAGACCATGCCCGGCAAGGCCTTCATGTATCCCATCCCCTACGCCTATTACACCGACCTGAAGGTCCGCCGCTACGGCTTCCACGGCACCAGCCACCGCTACGTCTCCAAGCGGGCCGCCGAGATGATGGGCAAGCCCATCGAGGAGCTGAAGCTCATCTCCTGCCACATGGGCAACGGCAGCTCCATCTGCGCCATCGACGGCGGCAAGAGCGTGGACACCTCCATGGGCTTCACCCCCATCGCCGGTCTGCCCATGGGCACCCGCTGCGGCGATATCGACGTGTCTATCCTGGAGTACCTGTCCGCCAACACCGGCAAGGACATCAAGGAGCTGACCAACGTGCTCAACAAGATGTCCGGCGTGCTGGGCGTTTCCGGCGTCAGCTCCGACTTCCGCGATCTGGACACCGCCGCCGCTCAGGGCAATGAGCGTGCCCGTCTGGCTCTGGATATGTTCCACTACGCCGTTGCCAAGACCGTGGGCGGCTATGTGGCAGCCATGAACGGTGTGGACGGCATCATCTTCACCGCCGGCATCGGCGAGAACAGCCCCGCCACCCGTGCCGAAATCTGCAAGTATCTCACCTACCTGGGCGTGGAGATCTGCCCCGAGTGCAACAAGAAGCGCGGCGAGGATATCTTCATCTCCACTCCCGACAGCAAGGTCAAGGTCATGGTCATCCCCACCAACGAGGAGCTGGTCATCGCCCGCGACACCCGCGACATCGTGGAGGCCCTGTAAGTTACAGCTCAACTGCATAGAAAAAACAGCCCCGACGGTGTGTCGGGGCTGTTTGTTTCTTTACTTCTTCTCCCGGTCGTAGGCCACCACCACGCGGCGGTTGGGCTCGGTACCCACGGAGTAGGTGTTGACGCCGGGGGCGTCCTGCAGAGCGGCGTGGATCACGTGGCGCTCGTAGGCGTTCATGGGCTCCAGCGTCACGCTGCGGCGGTATTTGCGGGCCTTCTCGGCCGTCTTTCTGGCCAGGCTCTCCAGGCTCTGCTCCCGCTTGCGGCGGTAGTTCTCGGCGTCCACCTGGACGCGGATGCGCTTGTCGGCGCCGCTGTTGACGGCGTAGTTGGTCAGCTGCTGGATGGCGTCCAGGGTCTCGCCCCGGCGGCCGATGAGCTGGCCCAGCTTGTCGCCCTCCAGAATGACGCGGTAGCGGCCCTTCTCCGTCTCATAGACCTTGATCTCGGCCTCGCTCTCCAGCTGGCTCAGCAGGCCCGTGAGGAATGCGGCGATGCGCCCGGCATTCTCATCCTGGCACAGGGGCAGCTCTTCCACAGACTGCTCCACCACGGGCTCGGGCTTCTTTTCCTCGGGTTTCTTTTCCTGGACCTTCTTTTCCTGAGGCTTGCGCTCCGGCTCAGGCTTCCTCTCCGGCTTGGGCTGACGGGGCTGTTCCTTCTTCTCCGGGCGCTCGGGTTTCTTTTCCGGGGCCTTTTTGGAAGGCTCCTTCTTCTCCGCCTTCACCGGCTCCGGGATCACGGGCTTGATGGGCTCCGGGATCACCTCGGACTCCTCCGGCCCGTAGGTCACGCGGACACGGGCGGGGCTGCTGCCGATGCCCAGAAAGCCGCTCTTGGCCCGCTCCAGGATCTCCACAGACACGTCGTCCCGGTCCATGCCCAGCTGTTCCAGCGCCTTGCGGATAGCCTCGTCCTCGGTCTTGCCCGTTACGTCAATATAACTCATAGACAAAACTCCTTATGACTCTTTGTAATGGTCCTCGCTGAAGGAGCGGCCGCGGGCATAGGGGCGCTGCCCCACCCGGCCGTTCTCATTGGTGCTCTGGCCGCTGCGGCCGGAGTCCTTATGCTGGGGCTGCGGCTTCTTTTTGCTGCCCTGAGGCTGGCTCCGGCTGCCGTAGCGCTCCTGCTGCTGCGCCATCATTTCCTTCTGCTTCTGATACTTGGCGTAGCGCTTTTCTCTCTTTTCCCGCTCCTTGTCGGTCTCCTCGCGATCCAGAACGGCGTTGATCCGCTTGTTGAGGATCAGCTCCTGGATGACCTGGAAGCCGGCGTTGGCAATCCAGTAGACACACAGAGCGGCGGGGAACATCATGCCCCAGACCACGGTCATGATCGGCATGAGGTACATCATTCCCTTGCCGCCGGCGGCGCCGTCGGCGTTGGGACTGTTCTTCATGCTGATGACGGACAACACCATCTGCGTGCCGGCCGCGATCAGCGGCAGCAGCAGCAGACCCCACACGGCCCATCCGCCGCCGGGGAACACGTTGAACTTGGTGTTGGCGATTTCGGAAAGATCCAGACCCAGGAAGCTGTAATCCAGATTGATAAGGCCCTTGAACTGTCCGTCAAAATCGGTCCAATGTTCATGGATAAACTTGGCCAGGCCGATCTGCTCGTAGGCCTGATTGCCGGTCAGCTCCCATCCCATGCCCGTTGCCAACTCGCGGATCTTGTCCACCATCTCCGTGGACAGCATCATGAAGTAGCGCAGAGGCTGACGGATGATGTTATACAGCGCGATCAGAATGGGGAACGGGATCAGGGACCACAGACAGCCGGACATGGGGTTGATGCCCTCTTTGGCATACAGCTCCGCCATCTCCTCCTGCTGGCGCTGCTTGTTGTTGGCGTAGCGGGTCTGGATATCCTTGATTTTGCCCTGCATGCGGTTCATGCGCAGCATGCTCTTCTTGCTCTTGAGCTGGAAGGGCAGCAGAACCAGCTTCACCACCAGGGTGAAAAGGATAATGGCCAGACCGTAGGAGTGCGTCACACTGTAAAAAAGACGCATCAGCCACGCAAACGGGACGCAGATATAATATCCCAGTTGTGACATGTACGATTACCCTCCGTTATAATTCCGTTAAAACGAGGTTTTGGGGAAAGGAGCTGTTACGGGACCGGGTCATACCCGCCCTTGTGAAAGGGGTGGCAGCGGGCGATGCGTTTGGCTGCCATCCAGCCGCCCTTCACCGCGCCGTATTTCTCCACCGCTTCCAGAGCGTACTCCGAGCAGGTGGGGATATAGCGGCAGCGCGGCGGCAGACCAGGAGAGATCCTGGTCTGGTAAAAGCGGATGGCCGCAATGATGGGCTTTTTCACCGCTGTGTCTCCTTCAAAAGCTCCAGCTGGTTCAGCGCCCTAAGATAGGACTCCTCCAGCTTCTGATAGGTTGTGTGGGCAGCGCGGACACGGGCCACCACAATGACATCGTACCCCGGAAGCATCCGATCCCGGTTCAGCCGGTAGATCTCCCGCAGTCGCCGGCGCACCCTGTTGCGCACCACGGCCTTGCCCAGCTTGGTGCTCACCGTGACACCCAGGCGGCTGCGCCCGGCGCGGTTGCGCTGACAGTACACCACCATGCAGGGTGATACGGCGGATCTGCCTTTCCGGTAGATCCGGCGGAACTCATAGTTCTCTTTTACCGTGACCTCTGCGCGCATGGTGTGCTCCTTTTTCTTCGCAGGATAGACGACAAGGGACGGCAGTTTCCCCTTCCACCGTCCCTGTTTATGATCAGATGATGGTCGTGCGCTGCACTTTCCTTCTCCCTTAGTGGGTCAGGACGGCGCGGCCCTTTGCGCGGCGGCGGGCCAGAACCTTGCGGCCGTTGCTGGTAGCCATTCTCTTGCGGAAGCCGTGCTCCTTGGAGCGCTGGCGCTTCTTGGGCTGATAGGTACGGAACATTTGCGTGACACCTCCATCTTTATTAGATATTCGTCCGGCAGCAGTAGCTGCCTATACTCGACAGCGAACGATGCTCCCGCTCCGTCCGCCGCAGTCGACGACACATTACGCCATTATCAAAACAGCGTAATCGATATTATACAGAAACCCTGTGCCTGTGTCAACTGTCATTTTTTTTGCCCTGACTGCCGTTTTTTGGGCAATAGCAGTCTGTTTTCATCACTATTCATACAATATTTTGTATGAATAGTGATCTGATTTCTCAAAACCTTGTATTCCACATGGTGTGAAAAAAAGATACTTATATTTAATATATAACTATAGACTTTTTTTGCCGTTTTTGCTATAATAAAGCGTAATGTTTTATGGTGGTGGAACATGACTTTTTCTCCGCCGCCACAGAATGGAGAGAGAAAACGAGAGCACCGGGAAAGGGGAGGAACACTTTGAATTCCTACGCGGACGTATGGGCGGCTGTGATGACGCGGCTGCGGACAAAACTGTCCGACACCACCGTCAACACCTGGTTTGACGAGATCGAGGTCGTCACCATGGAGGATTCCGCCTTTGTTCTCCACTGCGGCAACGCATTTAAGAAAAGCGTCATCGAAAAAAGCTATCTGCAGCACATCAAGACGGAACTGAAAGACATCTTTTCCACCGATCTGGAGGTGAAGCTGCTGGACGACGACATGCTGGCGGCTTACCACGGCGTCCGCCCGGATTATCCCGGCGGGCCGGACGGCAGCGAGGGCTTCACCTTTGAGACCTTCGTCACCGGACCCCAGAACATTTTGGCCTACTCCGCCGCCCGCTCCGTGGCGGAGGCCACCTCCGGGCGGACCTACAACCCCCTGTTTATCTACGGTGACAGCGGCCTGGGCAAGACCCATCTGCTCTACGCCATTTCCCATCTGCGGCGCAAGCTGTTCCCCAACCAGAAGATCGTTTACATCAAGGGCGAGGACTTCATCAACGAGTTCGTGGAGCTGGTCCGGGCCGGACGGGGCAGCGAGTTCCGGGCCAAGTACCGGGACGCCGATCTGCTGCTGGTGGACGATATCCAGTTCGTGGCGGGCAAGGAGCAGGTGCAGAACGAGTTTTTCCACACCTTCAACTCCCTCCACGAGGCGGGCCATCAAATCGTCATGACCTCCGACCGGCCTCCCCGGGAGATGACACTGCTGGATGACCGGCTGCGCACCCGTTTTGAGTGGGGCCTGATGGCGGACATCACCCCGCCGGACTACGAAACACGGCTGGCCATCATCAAAAACCGCGCCGCCTTCATGAATCTGGATCTGCCGGACAGCGTAACCAACTACATCGCCGAGAACATCACCTCCAACGTGCGGCAGATTGAGGGCACCCTCAACAAGATCTCCGCCTTCTGGGATCTGGAGGGACGGCAGCTGGATGAGGAGTCCGTCAGCCGCGCCATTCAGGACATGCTGGAGAAGGACAGCGTGCCCTCTCCCGCCGTCATCATCAGCCATATCTGCAAGTACTACAACATCGATGAGGAGACGCTGCGTGGCAAGAACCAGAGCCACGGCGTGGCCAACGCCCGCCAGGTTGCCATGTACCTCATCCGGGACATGGTGAAGATCCCCCTGGCCGAGATCGGACGGGAGTTCGGCGGAAAAGACCACTCTACCGTGCTCCATTCCCTGAATAAAGTGCAGCAGCAGCTGCGCACCGATCCGGCTTTCAAGGAGACCATCAACGCTATCATCTCCAACATCAACGCCAGACACTGACACCGTTCCACAAGGTTCTGTGGATTCCACGTGGAACTGATGTGGATCGTTGCATAATCCGGATGTTTCGTGGAAAACCCCTAAAAACATCCACCTTTCCCTGTGGGTCGATTTTCCTGTATTTCCAACGTTTTTCTTTTGCTTTCCACAACCGTTTTCCCTACTACTTTTATTACTAAAAAATATAATTACTTATGTTCTTTATCTGAGAAATATGCCTGATATTTTTCCGTTAAGAAAGGATCGTGATCATCATGCTGCGATTTTCCTGTGAAAAAGCCCTGCTGCAAGCCGCCGCATCCACGGCCTCCCGCGCCGTATCCGCAAAAAGCTCCATTCCCGCCCTGGAGGGCATTCTGCTGGAGGGCGACCAGCATCTGACGCTGTCCGGCTACAATATGCAGACCGGCATCCGTACCGCCTTTGCCGCCGAGATCCACGAGGCCGGCCGCATCGTGCTGACGGCACGGCTGTTCAACGAGATCATCCGCAAGCTGCCGGATGACGTGGTGGTGTTCTCTGCCGATGAGCGCATGAACGTCCATCTCACCTGCGGCGACGCCAGCTTTGATATTCAGGGTCTGAGCGCCGATGATTTTCCCGAGTTGCCGGAGGTGGACGATGAATACTCCGTTGCCATCCAGCAGAAGACGCTGAAGGCCATGATCAACCAGACCAGCTTTGCTGTGTCCACCAACGAGAGCCGCCCTGTTCACACCGGCTCCCTGTTTGAGATCGGGGAGAACGGCCTGACGGTGGTGTCCGTGGACGGGTTCCGCCTGGCACTGCGCCGGGAACCGCTGGAGAAGATCGACGGCGGCGCCTTCCGATTTGTGGCGCCCGGCTCGGCACTGAAGGAAGTGGAAAATATCTGCGCCGATAGCGACGATCTCATCACCATTATCCAGGGCAAGCGCCATCTGCTGTTTGAAACCGGCAGCACACAGCTGATCTGCCGCCGCCTGGAGGGTGAGTTCCTGGACTATAAGAACGCCATTCCTCGTACCAATCCCATCCATGTGGAGGTGGAGACAAAAGCCCTTATGGAGAGCCTGGACCGTGTCAGCGTGGTGATCAGTGAAAAGCTGAAGAGCCCTGTGCGCTGCCTCTTTGACATGGATAAGGTATATCTCTCCGCTAAAACCGGCAACGGCGAGGCCAAGGATATCTGCGTTCTCAAGGGAGACGGCACAGGTTTGGAGATCGGCTTCAACAACCGGTATCTGATGGATGCTCTGCGCTACGCGCCGGCAGATAAGGTCAATATGGAGATGAACACGGGCATCTCCCCCTGCATCATTACTCCCGTGGACGGCAGCGACAGCTTTTTGTATATGGTGCTGCCGGTGCGTCTGAAGGCCTGATAAGAGAGGAAACCCCATGAATGTGATCGAGATCACAACCGAATATATCAAGCTGCAGGATCTGCTGAAATTCGCCGCCATCGCCTCCACCGGCGGTGTGGCCAAGCTCATGGTCCAGGACGGCCAAGTTCAAGTCAACGGCGAGATCTGTACCCAGCGGGGCAGGAAGATCCGTCCCGGCGACGACGTGCTGGCGGACGGACAGCATTACACGGTCAAGTATGCGGATCAATGAACTGACCCTGGAGGGTTTTCGCAACTACGAAGCAGCGCACCTTTCCTTTGACGGCGACTGCAACGTGATCTACGGTGAAAACGCCCAGGGCAAAACCAATCTGCTGGAGGCCATCGTCTACCTCAGCTGCGGCAAGTCCCCCCGTACCCATAAGGACAGAGAGCTGATCGGCTTCGACCGGAACTATGCCAGACTCACCGGACTGATCCACAGCCGGGAGCGGGATTTTAAGACGGAGATCACCCTGCAGCAGGGAAGGAGACGGAAGATGACCGTCAACGGCGTCACCGCCAAAAACGGCGCCGCCCTCTCCGACGTGCTGCACACCGTGTTTTTCGCCCCGGAGGATCTGTTTCTCATCCGGGAGGGTGCAGCGGCAAGGCGCCGGTTCATGGACCTGTCCCTCTGCCAGCTGAGGCCACGATATGCCGAGGCATTGACGGAATATGAGCGGCTGTACGAACACAAGACCCGCATTCTGCGGGACAGCGAGGAGCATCCGTCCCTGCTGGATACCCTGCCGGATTTTAATGCCAGACTCTGTCAGGTGGGCGCCGTGCTGATACATTATCGGGCCAGGTTTTGCCGGGCTCTGGCGGAATATGCCCGTCAGGCTCATGCGGAGTGTTCCGGCGGGAGAGAAGAGCTGTCTCTCAGCTATCAGACCGTGAAGACGGTAAATGACCCATTCGCCGACCATGCCGCTCTGGTAGCGGCGCTGGAGGATCATCAAAAGGACCACTACGCCGCCGAGGTTGCCAGCCGCCTGTGCCTCAGCGGACCCCACAAGGATGATATCGAAGTGGAGGTCAACGGCCGCAGCGCCCGGCAGTACTGCTCCCAGGGGCAGGTGCGTACGGCTGCGCTGGCCATCAAATTGGCGGAGCGGGAAATCCACAAAAACACCTTTGGAGAATACCCTGTTATGCTGCTGGACGACGTGCTCAGCGAGCTGGATCCACGGCGGCAGGAGTATGTGCTCAACCGCATCTCCGGCGGGCAGATATTCATTACCTGTTGTGAAAACGACAGACTGGATGACCTGGTGGGCGGAAAAGTCTTTCATATCCACGGCGGGGAGGTGGTCTGATGAGTTATCTTCACATCGGCCAGAACGTGATGATCCCGGATCGCCGGATCATCGGCATTTTTGATCTGGACAACACCTCCACCTCCAAACACACCCGGGCCTTTTTGAAGGCGGCGGAGGACGAGAGCGTGGTGGTGGACGCCTGCGATGATATCCCCCGCTCGTTTCTGGTGTGCGACCACCCCTACCATAAGCAGATTATTTATTTGTCACAGCTCAATTCCCAGACCCTCGCCAAGCGCTCGGAGGGGTCTGTCTCATCCCAAGTAGAAGGAGAAAACGACCATGTCTGAACTGGAAAAAGTCAACAAGGTGGAAACGGAATACGACGCCTCGGAGATCCAGGTGCTGGAGGGGCTGGAGGCCGTGCGAAAGCGGCCCGGTATGTATATCGGCTCCACCAGCGCCAGCGGTTTGCACCACCTGGTCTATGAGATCGTGGACAACTCCATCGATGAGGCGCTGGCCGGATACTGCACCGACATCACGGTGACCATCAATGAGGGCAATACCATCACTGTCACCGACAACGGACGCGGCATCCCCGTGGACATCCAGCAGCAGACGGGCCGGCCTGCGCTGGAGGTGGTGTTCACCGTGCTGCACGCCGGCGGCAAGTTCGGCGGCGGCGGTTACAAGGTCTCCGGCGGCCTCCACGGAGTGGGCGCCAGCGTGGTCAACGCCCTCAGTGAGTGGCTGGTGGTCCAGGTCCATAAGGACGGGAGAATCCACGAGATGCACTTTTCTCGCGGCAGCATCACCCGGGAAATGACTATCGTGGGAGAGACGGACCGCACCGGCACCACTGTCACCTTCAAGCCGGATCCGGAGATGTTCGACACCCTGGAGTACGACTATGAGACGCTGCACACCCGCATGCGGGAGCAGGCCTTCCTCAACGCGGGACTGCGCATCACCATCACCGACGCACGATCCGGACAGGAGAAGTCCGAAACCATGCGCTATGAGGGCGGCATCCGGGAGTTCGTCACCTATATCAACCGCAATAAGACCCCTCTCCACGAGGAGGTCATCTACATGGCCGGCGCCAAAAATGACAGCACCGCCGAAATTGCCATGCAGTACAACGACGGCTACAACGAGGCTCTCGTCAGCTTTGCCAACGATATCCACACCCCCGAGGGCGGCATGCACGAGACGGGCTTCAAGACGGCCCTGACCCGCGCTCTGAACGCCTACGGCATCAAATACGGCATGATCAAGGGCGACGACAAGGTCTCCGGCGAGGACTGCCGGGAGGGTCTCACCGCCGTGATCTCCGTGAAGCTGACGGAGGCCCAGTTCGAGGGCCAGACCAAGGCCAAGCTGGGCAACGCCCATATCCGTACGTTGGTGGATCAGATCGTCAGCGACCAGCTGGCGGTATATCTGGAGGAGCACCCGGTGGTGGCCCGCACCATTCTGGACAAGGCCCTCACCGCCAACCGCGCCCGGGAAGCCGCCCGGAAAGCCCGGGAGTCCATCCGCCGCAAGACAGCGCTGGGCGGCGCCGCCATGCCCGACAAGCTGCGGGACTGCAATGAGAACAACCCGGAGCTCACCGAGATCTACATTGTGGAGGGCGACTCCGCAGGCGGCTCCGCCACCCAGGGACGGGACAGCCGGTTCCAGGCTATTCTCCCCCTGTGGGGCAAGATGCTGAACGTGGAGAAGGCCCGGGCCGACAAGGTCTACGGCAACGACAAGCTCCAGCCCGTCATTACCGCTCTGGGCGCCGGTATCGGCGACGAGTTCGACGAGCAGAAGCTGCGCTATCACAAGATCATCATTATGGCCGATGCCGACGTAGACGGCGCCCATATCCGCACCCTGCTGCTGACCTTCTTCTTCCGCTTCATGCGGCCCCTCATTGAGCAGGGCTACGTCTACTCCGCCGTGCCGCCTCTCTATAAACTGACAAGGGGCAAGCAGCAGCGGGTGGCCTACTCCGATGAGGAGCGGGACCGGGTGTCCGCTGAGATGCGGGGCGACAATCCCGACGCCAAGATCGTGATCAACCGCTTCAAAGGTCTGGGCGAGATGGACCCGGAGGAGCTGTGGGAGACCACCATGGATCCCACCACACGCACCCTGCGCCGCATCACCCTGGACGACGCTGTGGCGGCGGACGCCACCTTCACCGTACTCATGGGCGAAAAGGTGGAGCCCCGCAAGGAGTTCATCGAGAAGAACGCCCGGTACGCCGTCAATCTGGATTATTAAGGAGGGATAGAGAATGTCCAAGAAACCCCAATACGATCCCGAGGAGATCCGCTATCCCAACCAGCATATCGTGGAATCCCCGCTGGTACCGGAGATGGAGAAATCCTACATTGAGTACGCCATGTCCGTCATCGTGGGCCGTGCCCTGCCTGACGTGCGGGACGGCTTGAAGCCGGTCCACCGCCGTATCCTCTACGCCATGTATGAGGACGGCATCACCTACGATAAGCCCACCCGCAAGTGCGCCACCGCCGTGGGCGACGTGCTGGGCCGGTATCACCCCCACGGCGACGCCTCCGTGTACGACGCCCTGGTGCGTCTTGCACAGAATTTCTCCATGCGCTACCCTCTTATCGATGGAAAGGGAAACTTCGGCTCCGTGGATGGCGATCCCCCTGCCGCCTACCGTTACACAGAAGCCCGTCTGAGCAAGATTTCCAATGAGATGCTGCGGGATATCGAGAAGGACACGGTAGACTGGGATCCCAACTTCGACGAGAGACTGAAGGAGCCCCGTGTCCTGCCGTCCCGGTTCCCCAATCTGCTGGTGAACGGCTCCAGCGGCATTGCCGTGGGTATGGCCACCAACATTCCGCCCCACAACCTGCGGGAGGTCATCGGCGCCTGCATCTGCGTGCTGGACGACCCGGACGCCACCCTCAGCGACCTGATGGAGCACGTGAAGGGCCCTGATTTCCCCACCAGAGGCATCATCATGGGCCGCAGCGGCATCCGCGCCGCTTACGCCACCGGACGGGGCCGTCTGGTAGTCCGGGCGCGCCACGAGTTTGAGGAGTTCGGCAACGGGCGGACCCGCATTATCATCACGGAGCTGCCCTATCAGGTCAACAAGCGCATGCTCATCAAAAACATGGCCGATCAGGTGGAGGACAAGCGGCTGGAGGGCATCAGCGATCTGCGGGACGAGACCGACCGCAACGGTATGCGCATCGTTATCGAGCTCAAGCGGGACGCCAACCCCCAGGTGGTGCTCAACCGCCTGTTTGCCCAGACCCAGCTACAGACCACCTTTGCCATCAACATGCTGGCGCTGGTGGACAACCAGTCCCAGCCCAGGATCCTGTCCCTGCGGCACATCATTGACGAGTACCTGAAGTTCCAGGAGGAGATCATCGTCCGGCGTACTCGTTTTGACCTGAACAAGGCGCTGGAGCGCGCCCACCTGCTGGAGGGTCTGCTGATCGCCCAGGACAACATCGACGAGGTCATCCGCATCATCCGCACCAGCTACGACAACGCCAGGGAGAATCTGATGGCCCGCTTTGGGCTGGACGAGGTTCAGGCCCAGGCCATTCTGGACATGCAGCTCAAACGGCTCCAGGGTTTAGACCGGGAGAAGCTAAAAGCAGAGTACGACGAGCTGGAGGAGCGCATCGCTTACTATCGCCGTGTTCTCAGCGACGATGAGCTGGTCAAGCAGATCCTCAAGGAGGAACTGACCGCCATCGCCGACAAGTACGGCGACGACCGCGTCACCGAGATCCAGGACGTGGAGGACGATATCGACATCGAGGATCTCATCGAGGAGGAGCAGTGCGTCTACACCCTGACCCGCAACGGCTACATCAAGCGGACGCCCGTCAGCGAATACGCCGCCCAGGGCAAGGGCGGCATGGGAAAGAAGGGCATCACCACCCGGGATGAGGACTGCGTGGTGGACGTGTTCACCGCTTCCACCCACGACAACATTCTGTTCTTCACCAACACCGGCAAGGTGTACCGCAAGAAGGGCTATCAGATCCCCGAGTCCGGCAAGGCCGCCAAGGGCATCGCGCTGGTGAACGTGCTGCAGATCGCCACCGATGAGCGGGTCCAGGCCATGCTTCACTTCCGGGAGCGGGAAGGCGAGGATATCGACAGGTATCAGCTCACCATGGTCACCAAGCAGGGCACCTGCAAGCGCGTGGCCGTGTCCGCCCTGCGGAACATCCGCCAGAGCGGCCTGCGTGCCCTGAACCTCAACGAGGGCGATGAGCTGGTGAGCGTCATCGAGACCGATGGCAGCGCCAATATCATTATCGCCACCCACGACGGTATGGCCTGCTGCTTCGACGAGAACGACGTGCGCACCATGGGCCGCGTGGCTGTGGGCGTGAGGGGCATCCGGCTCCGGGAGGGCGACTATGTCATCGGCGCGGCACGGGCCGATGCGGGCAAGACGGTGCTGTCCATCACCGAGCGCGGCTTCGGCAAGCGCACTCCGGTGGAGGAGTATCGCCTCATCAGCCGCGGCGGCCTGGGCGTGAAAAACTATGAAGTCACCGATAAAACCGGCCCCGTGGTGGGCATGAAGGTGGTCAGCGGTCAGGAGGATCTGCTGCTGGTGACGGAGCGGGGCATCCTGATCCGAACCGGTGTGGACAAGATCCGCGTGGCCGGCCGCGCCACCCAGGGCGTCATCGTGATGCGCTTCCGGGAGGAAGGTGACAGGGTCATCTCTCTGGCTCTCACCGACCGGGAGGATGGAGAGGATGTGAGTACCGATGAGTAAGAAGAAAAAGGAACAGCTCCTGCCGCTGACCCGCTGGCAGTATTTCTTCAAGGTGCTGTACCATAACGCCGCGGAGACCACGGAATTTACCTACAACCAGGTCATTTACCGCAAGAGCGAGGAACTGCAGGAGATCGAGAGCCGCAGCCAGAAGATCCACGTGCTGCTGCTGGTGCTGCTGATGGCCATGTTCGTCCTGGTGTCCCGCATTCACAATATCTGGATCGTGATCGCCTACATGGTTCTGGTGACCGTCGGCGAAATCGTCCGCTACTGCATGCTGCCCAAGGATATCAAGGCTCACCTCACCGACACGGGCCGCCGCGCCAGAGTCCGCTGACATGGCGGACATGCAGATCATCGCCCGGATTCGCTCCCCCTTTGCTGAAAAATTCGGCATTCCACGCCAGAGCGGTGTGGTGGAGGACGTGCGTGCCACCGTGGTTTTTGAGCCGGAATATCGAAATCCGGAGGCGGTGCGGGGATTGGAGGGTTTCAGTCATATCTGGCTGATCTGGCAGTTTTCGGAGACGGTGCGCCAGACGTGGTCGCCCACGGTGCGGCCGCCGCGGCTGGGCGGCAACCAGCGCATGGGCGTGTTCGCCACTCGGTCCCCCTTTCGGCCCAATGCCATCGGCCTGAGCAGCGTGCGTCTGGAGCGGGTCGAGATCGACCGGGAGCTGGGGCCGGTGCTCCACGTGTCCGGCGCCGATCTCATGGATGGCACCCCTATTTTTGACATCAAACCCTACCTGCCCTATACGGACAGCCACCCCGAGGCAACCGGAGGATTTACAGACGGCACCGACATGGAGCAGCTGACAGTGGACTTTCCCCATGAGCTGCTGGAGCGCGTGGCGCCGGAGCAGCGTCCCGGCCTGCTGGGCGTGTTGGCAAGCGATCCCCGACCCCGGTATCAGGATGATCCGGCGCGGGTGTATGGGTTGACTTTTGCAGGGCGGAATGTCAAGTTCACCGTGGACGGCGGAAAGCTCACCGTTTTGGAGGTTGAATGAAAACAGTAACCATTTATACCGACGGCGCCTGCAGCGGCAATCCCGGACCCGGTGGATGGGGCGCGATCCTGTCCTACAAGGGGCAGGAGAAGGAGATTTCCGGCGGAGCGGCGGAAACCACCAATAACCGCATGGAGCTTACCGCGGTCATTGAAGCGCTGACCCTGCTGAAGGAGCCATGTCAGGTGGAGCTGTACTCAGACTCCAAATACGTCATCGACGCCCTGGAGAAGGGTTGGGTATACGGTTGGAGGAAAAAGGGCTGGATCAAGTCCGACAAAAAGCCGGCCCTCAACGTGGATCTGTGGGAAAAGCTGCTGCCGTTGGTGGAGAGCCACCGGCTTCGGTATCACTGGGTCAAGGGCCATGCTGAAAATGAAAAAAACAACCGCTGCGACCAGATGGCCGTAGCGGAGAGCAAAAAGTTTTGATTGTTCACAATTTGTTTACTCGATTTTCATGAAACGGACATTTTTTCCGGGTATGATATCAGCGTACCAAGGATAAATAACCGATGTGATTTTTCTCTCTCTGTGATTTTTCTCTCTCTCCAACAAACACACGGAAAACCGCCCTGCCGAATTGGCAGGGCGGTTTTCTGTGCTTTCTATTATAATCAGAACGCTCCGAGGCTCTTGAAGAGGAACGACCAGCCGAACAGCGTAGCAATGCAGAAGACGCTGGTGACCACCACGATGTCCCCGGCCAGCTCGTCGTCACCGCCCAGCTGCTGGGCCATGGTGAAAGAGGACACCGCCGTGGCGGAGCCGAACACGGCGATGAGCCCGGCAAACTCCACGCCCCGGAAGCCCAGAAAGTAGGCGATGGTCAGTATGATACCCGGCATGACCACAAGGCGGCCCAGCGTGACAACCACCAGGTCCCACCGGTATCGCCGGAGACCGTCAAACCGGAAGAAGGCCCCCAGCAGGAACAGCATGAAGGCGTTGGAGACGGGTGCGATCTGGCTGATGGTGGACTCGATGACAACGGGCAGTCGCAGGGGCGTGAGAAGAAACAGCAGGCCCAGCGCCACAGCGATGATCAGGGGGTTCTTGGCGATGCCCAGCAGTACGTGGCCCATATTCGGTCGGTTGCCCCGGAAGATCTCCAGAATGACCACCGCAAGGATGTTGTATGTGGGCACCACCACCGCCAGCAGCAGCACGATGGAGCCCAGATCGGCGCCCTCTACCAGAGCGGCGGTAAGGGGGATGCCGATGAGAATGGAGTTGCTGCGGAAGATGCCCTGAATCTTCACACCGCGCTTGGGGCGTTCGCGCTCGGTGGCAACCACGAAAACCGTAGCCACGGCAAACTCCGCCAGCACGGCGATCACGGCAAAGAGCAGCAGTCGGGGCTGGATGGCGTGGGAAATGTCAGATTGGTAGAGGTTATAGAACATGGTCACCGACAGAAAATATCGGAAGGCTACCTTGTTCAGCCGTGGTACGTCCTCCCGGGAGATGGCACCGGTGCGCTGAACCAGATAACCCAGCGCCATAATGAGGAAGATGGGCGCCACCGCACGGAAACAGACCAGAAAGCTCTCCATGTCAGAAGACAAACTTTTCGCTCAGATATTCCTTCAGCTGGGAGATGGGGATGCGCACCTGCTCCATGGAATCACGCTCACGGACAGTGACGCAGTTGTCGGCGGGGGTGTTCTCATCGCCCACGGTTTCGAAGTCCACGGTGATGCAGTAGGGTGTACCAACCTCGTCCTGGCGGCGGTAGCGCTTGCCGATGGAGCCGGTCTCGTCATAGTCCACCATGAAGTCCTTGGCCAGCATGTCCCGGATCTCCAGGGCCTTGTCGCCCAGCTTCTTGCTCAGAGGCAGCACGGCGGCCTTGATGGGGGCGATGGCGGGATTCAGATGCAGCACCACGCGGACGTCATTCTTGGCGGCGTCCACCACCTCCTCGTCGTAGGCCTGGCACAGCAGGGCCAGCACCGTGCGGTCCAGACCGTAGGTGCTCTCCACGATATAGGGCACGTAGCGCTCATTGGTATAGGGATCGAGGTACTCCAGCTTCTGGCCGCTGTACTCCTGGTGGCGCTTCAGGTCGAAGTCGGTGCGGTCGTGGGTGCCGTTGATCTCGCCCCAGCCCAGGGTGGGGAACAGAAACTCGATGTCGCAGGCGGCCTTGGCGTAGTGGGCCAGCTTCTCGTGGTCGTGGTAGCGGAGATTTTCCTCGGGCAGACCCAGATCCTCATAGAACTTCCGGCCGTAGGCCTTGAAGTACTCGTACATCTCCAGATCGTCGCCGGGCTTGCAGAAGGTCTGGAACTCCATCTGCTCAAACTCAATGGTGCGGAAGGTGAAGTTGCCCGGGGTGATCTCGTTGCGGAAGGCCTTGCCGATCTGGCCGATGGAGAAGGGCAGCTTGGTGCGCATGGAGCGCAGCACGTTGGGGTAGTTCACGTATTCGCCCTGGGCGTTCTCCGGCCGCAGGTAGATGACGCTCTTGGCGTCGTTGGTGACGCCGCGGTAGGTCTGGAACATCAGGTTGAACTCCCGGATGTCGGTGAAATTGTGCTTGCCGCAGTGGGGGCAGGGGATGGAGTGGGCCTTGATATAATCGAACATCTCCGTCTTGGTCATGCCGTCGGCATGGGCCTCGGGATCGAACTCGTCGATAAGATTGTCAGCCCGGAAGCGCATCTTGCACTCCTTGCAGTCCAGCAGAGGGTCGGAGAAGCTGGCCACGTGGCCGCTGGCCTCCCAGACCCGGGGGTTCATCAGGATATCGGCGTCCACCTCATAGCTGTTGCGGCGCTCCTGGATGAAGCGCTTGCGCCAGGCGTCCTTTACGTTGTTCTTCAGCCGGGTTCCCAAAGGACCGTAGTCCCATGTGTTGGCCAGGCCGCCGTAAATCTCGCTGCCGGCGAAAATGAAGCCCCTGTTCTTGCACAAAGCTACGATCTTCTCCATGGCCTTTTCCGTGTTTTTCATCATGATTTCCTCTCCTCCAGAATTAAGTTGATTAATAAATGTATTAAAATGTCATAAAATTGCGAAACGTATTCAATCATGCGGCGAAATAAAAAACACCCCGAGCTGCAGTCAGCTCAGGGCGAATCGAAGGATCCGTGGTTCCACCTGAATTTGGATAGATCATCCACACTCTTTGCCTGTAACGGGGCTGATCCGGCGGGGCATTTCCTCCCCGCGGCTCCGGGACGCCACTCCCATCCACGCCTTTTATACCTCGCAAGAATATCACGATTTTCTCCGCCCGTCAAGAAAAAAGAGAAACAAGTGGAGAGAAAAGGCATCAAGAGCGCAAAAGCCTCGCAGATTTCGCGCCGCGCACGGCACAAAGATATCGAATCGTATTTTGCCGCGGCGTGTACCCCAAGGGCACTTGCCATTGTTGCCGCTCTTTCGTCGCAGACAAAGGCTGGCGTACGTGGCAAAATACAACGCTCAGCCTGCAAGTGTGCGAGCAAAGCGAGTGCGCCCAGCAGGCTGCAAGCCCCATCAAAGGAAATGACGAGGCCATTTCCTTTGCAATAATGGAAAAAGGACGTCCTTTCGGACGTCCTTCTGTTTGGTTCAATCAGCCAATGTTGTTCAGCTTCAGAGTCAGAGCGCTCTTCTTGTGAGCAGCGTTGTTCTTGTGCAGCAGACCCTTGGCAGCGGCCTTGTCGATCGCCTTCACTGCAACCTTGTAAGTGCCCTCGGCCTCGGTGCGATTGCCTTCAACGGCAGCAGCCTCGAACTTCTTGATAGCAGTCTTCAGCGCGGACTTATCGGCCTTGTTGCGGGCGTTGCGAGCCTCTGCCACCAGAACGCGCTTCTTCGCAGACTTGATATTCGGCAAACCAAACACCTCCCCGATATCAAAATAGTCCGTGTCAGTCGGAAAGACTTCCACGCAGGATGATATTTTAGCATCTTCCAAAGGAAATTGCAAGCATTTTTTTCGCATTTTCCTTAACTTTTCGCATCATTCCAAGAACTTGCGGTAGCTGAAAAGCAAGACACAATATTTTGTGGGAAAACTATTTTTTGTTGGGGTTATAGAAGTCGGTTTCATCCTCCAGCGCCATGGGCAGGCCGTTCTGATAGACCGGCAGCGTCTGGAACTTGAAGCGGCTGAAGCGGTGCTTGCGGTCGATCTGCTCCTTGACGGCCGGGTCCACCACACCGCGGCGGATATACTCGTTGACGGCGTGATAGGTGAAACCCAGGTTGTCCTCGTCGGTTAGGCCGGTGAGGCCGTCGGACGGCGCCTTCACCAGGAACTTCTCCGGCAGGCCCAGCTCGCGGCCCAGGGCGATGACCTCCTCGGTGGTATACATGCCCAGGGGGGAGAAGGCGCCGGCGCTGTCGCCATAGACGGTGCAGTAGCCCACCCAGTCCTCACTGAGGTTGGAGGTGTTGATGACAATGCCGCCGGGCAGGGTTTGGGCGATGGCGTACAGGGTGGACATGCGGATGCGGGGCGGCAGGTTCACCACGGTCTGACGGCTTGGCTCCATGCCCACGGCCTCCATCTCGTCCAGCACGCCGCGGACGGCACTGTGGATATTGATGGTGCAGTGGGGGATCTGCAGCACGTCCACCAGACCGTTGCTGTAGTCGATGTCCGGTTGGACGCCGTCGGGCATCAGCACGCCGTACACGTTTTCCCGGCCGTAGGCGGCCACAGCCAGCGCCGCTACCACGGAGCTGTCCTTGCCGCCGGAGATGCCGATGACAGCGGTTTTGCCGCCGCAGTTTTTCATCTGCCGGTCCATCCACTCCAGCAGACCGGCCAGCTGTAATCTCGCGTTAAATTCCATGGTCGTACCTCCCGTTGATTGTTATGGATATGGTTAATGGATGATGTGACTGATGCTGCCGCTCATTCCGCTCCGTGGAGAGGCAGCGGTGCGATGAGCGTGCGGTAAATGCGGCGGAAAAAGATGAGGGTCATAATCAAAGAGGCCACCTCGGCGATGGGATAGGACCACCACACCAGGTCGCTGTTGCCGACGGTGGCGCCGTAGCGGGCCAGCACGTAGGCGGCGGGGATCAGAAAGACCAGCTGGCGGACGATGGAGTTGATCATGGAGTAAATGGATTTGCCCAGCGCCTGGAAGGAGCTGCCAAGAGCGATGCAGGCGCCGGCGAAGGAAAAGCTCAGGCAGATGATCCGCAGACAGGGGGTGCCCACTGCCAGCATGGTGTCCGTGGCGCTGAAAATCTTCAGCAGCAGGTGGGGCACCGTCAGGAAAATAATCATGCCAATGAACATGATGCAGGAGGCGTAGATGACGCTGCGGCGGATGGCCTCGGTGAGGCGGCTGCGGTTCTGGGCACCGTAGTTGTAGGCCACGATGGGCACCACACCGTTGTTCAGGCCAAACACGGGCATGAAGATAAAGCTGTTGAGCTTAAAGTAGATGCCGAAGGCAGTGGCGGCGGTCTCGTGGGCGGCGTGGTAGACGATGAGGATCTTGTTCATCAGGAAGGTCATCACCGAGCCGATGGCCATCATGATGACGGAGGGCAGGCCGATGGCGTAGATGCTGCCGATGATGCGCCAGTCGGGCCGGAAGCCCCGGAAGCGCAGATGGATGTCGTGGTTTTTGGTGAGGTTGAAGTAGATCGCCAACGCGCAGGCGCAGCACTGGCCGATGACGGTGGCGATAGCCGCGCCGGCCACGCCCAGCTTGAACACGAAGATGAACACCGGATCCAGGATCAGGTTGATGATGGCGCCCAGACCCTGGGTGTACATGGAGTAGAGGGAGCGGCCGGTACCCTGGAGCAGCCGCTCGAACATCACTTGGCCAAACACGGCAAAGGAGCAGCCGGTGACGATGCGCAGATAGCTGTTGCCCAGGGAGATGATCTCCTCCACGTCGGTCTGGGCGTGAAAGAAGAGATTGCTCAGGCTGATGCCCAGCGCGGCACAGAGGACAAAGCCCAGGAAGGCCAGAAACACACCGTTGATGGCCACCCGGTCGGCGCGATCCTGCTGCTTGGCGCCAAGGGCGCGGCCCATCAGGGCGTTAACGCCCACGGCGGTGCCGGAGGCCAGACCGATCATCAGCTGCTGGGCCGGAAAGGCCAGGGACACAGCGGTGAGAGACTGCTCGCTGACCATGGACACGAAGACGCTGTCCACAATATTGTAGAGCGCCTGCACCAGCATGGACGCGATAATGGGAAGGGACATGTTCCAAATCAATTTGGAGACGGGCATAACGCCCAGCTTGTTCTCTTTCATGGGGGACTTTATCCTTTTCTTAGTTTGCTGTACAAATAAACAGTATAACATGAAATGGGGAAAAAGAAAAGCGCCGAAAAGGGGAAAATCACCCGTTTCGGCGTGTTTCTTTTGATAATTGTGCAAAATCCGGGGCCCTCATCAGTCAGCGTCGGCTGACGCCGCCGCTGACAGCTTCCCCCAAAGGGGGAAACTTTTTAACACGGCAATCCAAAGCCTTCCCCTTGAGGGGAAGGTGGCACGGTGGAGCCGTGACGGATGAGGTGTCGTACCTCGTCACGCCCCGAAAAAGGCCCGGATCTCGGCCTCGGTGGCCTGGGCGCTTCCCTGGGCGAAGCCGTCCCGGCCGCCGCCCCGTCCGTTCAGGGCGGTGTTGAGGGATTTGATAAAGTCCCGAATGTCATGTCCGGGGTGGATGATGGCGTACTTATAGGCGGCGCCCTCCCCGGCAAAGACGGCGCAGCGGCCGCCGCACATGGCACTTACCGTGTCACACAGCTTCCGGGCGGCGTCAGAGGTCATGGGCGGGCGGATCAGCAGTACGTCGCCCTTATCCCGGTTCTCCTCAGCAATGCGGGCAAAAATATCCTCCTCCAGGGAAACACAGCGGGTGCGGGTCTCGTTCAGCTCCCGCTGCAGCCGCTCCACGGCGGCAAAGGAATCCTGGGGCTTCACGGACAGGGACTGCCCGATCTGCAGGCTCTGCTCCCAGCAGCGGGACAGATAGTTCAGCGCCCGCTGGCCGCACAGCAGCTCCAGGCGCACGCCGTCCCGAAACTTCTGGCAGGAGAGGAACTTCACCAGTCCCACCTGGCCGCTGCGCGCCACGTGGGTGCCGCAGCAGGCGCACATGTCAGCGCCGGGAAAGGCAGCGATCCGCACCGCCCCGGTTAGTTCCTTTTTGCTGCGGTAGGGCAGGGCCTTCAGCTCCTCCGGTGTGGGCCACAGCACCTCGAAGGGGTGATTTTCCCAGATATACTCATTGGCCTTGCGTTCGATCTCCAGCGCGCCTTCCCATGGGATGTCGGCGTTGTAGTCGATGATAACGGTGTCGGCGCCCAGGTGGAAGCCGGTGTTGTCGCAATGGTAGGCGGCGCAGAGCATGCCGCTGACGATGTGCTCACCGGAGTGCTGCTGCATATGGTCGAAGCGGCGCGCCCAGTCGATCTCGCCCTGAACGGCCTCGCCCACGTTCAGGGGACCGTCACAGGTGTGGGTGATGACGCCGTCGCGCTCGTGGACGTCCAGCACGCTGACGCCGCCCAGGATGCCGCGGTCAGCCGGCTGACCGCCGCCCTCGGGGTAGAAAGCGGTGCGGTCCAGCACCACGGCGAAGCCGCCCTTGACCGGCTCACAGGACAGAACCGCGGCGTCGAACTGGCGCATGAAAGCATCCTGGTAATATAGCTTGATGGTTTCCATATTGATTTCTCCTTTATGGGGAAAATGGGCGGCTGCTGCCGCCCATTTTTTACGGTTCGGAGTTTACTTGATGCGCACGGCGGTGCCGTAGGCCAGCACCTCTGCGGCGCCGTCCATGACAGCGCTGCTGGCGTAGCGCACGTTTACCACGGCGTCGGCGCCAAGAGCCTCCGCCTGGGCGATCATGCGCTGCGTGGCGGTGACGCGGGCCTCGTTGAGCATCTCGGTGTAGCCCTTGATCTCGCCGCCCACCAGGGTCTTGAAGCCGGCCATAATGTCCTTGCCGATGTGCTTGCTCTGGACAACGGCGCCACGCACCATGTCCAGGGCCTCGATCTCTGCGCCGGGGATATAGTCGATGTTGTACAGCTTCATGATGCTTCTCCTTTCCAAAATCGCGGTTTATTCCTCCAACTCGCCCACGAAGGCGATATGCAGCTCGTCCAGCTGCTTTTGCTCCACAGTAGAGGGGGCGCCCATCATCAGGTCCTGGGCGTTCTTGTTCATGGGGAAGGGGATGATCTCGCGGATGGAGCTCTCACCCGCCAGCAGCATGACGATGCGGTCTACACCCGGGGCGATGCCGGCGTGGGGAGGCGCGCCGTAGCAGAAGGCGTTGTACATGGCGGGGAACTTCTTTTTCACGTCCTCCTCGCCCAGGCCCACCATCTCGAAGGCCTTGATCATGATCTCGGGGTCGTGGTTCCGGACGGCGCCGGAGCTCAGCTCCACGCCGTTGCAGACCAGGTCGTACTGGTCGGCGTAGATGCTCAGGGGGTCGATCTCGCCCCGCTCGGCCTTCAGCAGCGTCTCCAGGCCGCCGCTGGGCATGGAGAAGGGGTTGTGGCAGAATTCCAGTTCACCGGACTCCTCGCCGATCTCATACATGGGGAAATCCACGATCCAGCAGAACTCGTAGCGCTCGGCGTCCATGTGGCCCTCGCAGGCGGCGCCCAGCTTGTTGCGGAGGACGCCGGCGGTCTTCTGTGCCAGCTCCTTTTTGCCGGCGGCCACGCCCACGAAGGCGCCGGGCACCAGACCCAGCTGCTCCACCAGCGCGCCCTTGCAGCCGCCAAGGAACTTGGCGATGCCGCCCGAGAGCTCGCCGCTGTCATCCAGCTTGAACCAGAAAGGCTTGTTGGCGGTCTGGACCTCCACGTCGGCGCACAGCTTGTCAATGGCCTTGCGGGCCAGCTTGCAGTCCTTCACCACCACGGCCTTGACCACCTGACCGTCGATGGGCTCAAAGCCGCAGCCCTTCACCGTCTCGCTGATGTCCTGGCACACGAGGTCGATGCGCAGGTCCGGCTTGTCGGAGCCGTAGGTCTCCATGGCGTCGTTGTAGGCGATGCGGCGGAAGGGGGCGGAGGAGGCAATATCATAGGTGCCATACTTGGCGAAGATGGGTGGCAGCACGTCCTCCAGCACGGCGAACACGTCGTCCTGGGTGGCGAAGGCCATCTCCATATCCAGCTGGTAGAACTCGCCGGGGGAGCGGTCGCCCCGGGCGTCCTCATCCCGGAAGCAGGGGGCGATCTGGAAATAGCGGTCGAAGCCGGAGGTCATCAGCAGCTGCTTGAACTGCTGGGGCGCCTGGGGCAGAGCGTAAAACTTGCCGGGGTGCTTCCGGGCGGGCACCAGATAGTCCCGGGCGCCCTCGGGGGAGCTGGCGGTAAGGATGGGGGTGGTGATTTCCAGGAAACCACGCTCCATCATGGCGGCGCGGATGGCGGCGATGACCTGGCAGCGCAGGATGATGTTGTTCTTCACGGCGGGGTTGCGCAGGTCCAGATACCGGTACTTCAGACGAGCCGTTTCATCGGCCTCCCGGCTGCGGTTGATCTCAAAGGGCAGGCTGTTGTAGCGGCAGCGGCCCAGCACCTCGATCTTGCTGGGAACCACCTCGATCTCGCCGGTGGGCTGCTTGGGGTTCTTGCTGGAGCGCTCCCGCACCACGCCCTCCACGGAGATGGTGGACTCCTTGTTCACGTCCCGGATGGCGGCCATCATGTCCTCGGTCTCGATGACGATCTGAGTGGTGCCGTAGAAGTCACGCAGCACCACGAAGGCGAAGTTGCTGCCCACGGTGCGGACGTTCTCCATCCAGCCAACCAGCTTCACCTGCTTGCCCACGTCCCCCAGACGCAGCTCGTTGCAGGTATGTGTACGCATTTGCATCATAACGCAATCTCTCCTTATCCAAAAGTGATTTTGTATTGTATTAATAATGATAAGATATACAGACAGTAGTTATTTTTCCAGGATTACAGCGCCGGCGTTCTTGGCCGCAAGGCCATCCCGCACACGCTGGAGCGTTTCGTCCAGCGGCAGGGTGGTCTGCTCACCGGTGGCCATATCCTTGCAGGTCACCACGCCCTTTGCGATCTCATCGTCGCCCAGAAACACCACGTAGGGGATGCCCAGCTTGTCGGCGTAGTTCATCTTGGCCTTGAACTTCTTGGCCTCGGTGTAGAGCTGGGTGCGGATGCCCGCGCCGCGCAGAGAAGTGGACAGGGCGATGGCGGGGGCCAGATCCTCCGTCATGGGCAGGACCAGCACGTCGGCGGGGGCGGTGGGCAGGTCGCCGTTCAGCATGCCCTGCTCGCCCAGCACGTAGAACAGACGGGTCAGGCCGATGGAGATGCCCACGCCGGGCAGCTGTTTGTCGGTATAGTATTCCGCCAGGTTGTCGTACCGCCCGCCGGAGCAGACGGAGCCGATCTCCGGGTGATCCAGCAGAGTGGTCTCGTACACCGTGCCGGTGTAATAGTCCAGACCGCGGGCGATGGTGAGGTCCACAGCGAAGTTTTCCTCCGGCACGCCGAAGGCGGACAGGTACTTCACCACCGTGTTCAGCTCCTCCAGACCGGCGTCAAACACCTCGTTCTTGCCGGCATAGCCCCGGAGCGCCGCCAACACCTCGCTGTTGGAGCCGGTGATGGCGATAAACCGCAGGATCTCATCGGCCTGATCGGCGGTGAGGCCGCAGTCATCCATGAGGCAGAGGCGGACTTTCTCAGCGCCGATCTTGTCCAGCTTGTCCACCGTGCGCATGATGTCGCCGCTGCGCTCCGTCAGACCCTGCATGGCGTAAAAACCGTTGAGGATCTTCCGGTTGTTGACCCGGATCTGGAAGCGTTTGAGGCCCAGGGTGGTAAAGGTCCGGTAGATGATGGCGGGGATCTCCGCCTCGTTGGTAATGTCCAGCTTGCCGTCGCCGATGACGTCGATGTCGGCCTGGTAGAACTCCCGGAAGCGGCCCCGCTGGGCCCGCTCGCCGCGGTACACCTTGCCGATCTGATAGCGGCGGAAGGGGAAGGCCAGCTCGTTGTAGTGCAGAGCTACGTACTTGGCCAGAGGTACCGTCAGATCGAAGCGCAGGCTCAGGTCGCTGTCGCCCTTGGTGAAGCGGTAGATCTGCTTTTCCGTGTCACCGCCGCCCTTGGCCAGCAGTACCTCGCTGGACTCAATGATGGGGGTGTCCAGCGGCGTGAATCCGTAGAGGGAATAGGTGCTGCGCAGGACATCCATCATCCGCTCCATCTGCTGCTGCGGTTGAGGCAGCAGTTCCATGAAGCCGGACAGGGTGCGGGGTTTTAATTTCTCCATGGGTTTATCTCCTTCTTGTTATTGACCGCAAATGAGGCCGATTTCCCGGGGAATATAGAAAAAACGCTCCCGTCCCCCGTTTGGGACGAGAGCGCAGGACTTACGCTTCGTGGTGCCACCCAAATTCAGTCCGCCGGGGCGGACCCTTTCGCGCTCCATGGGTACGGGGAGCGTGCCGTGGGTGTTGCCACCCCCGCTCGGGGACTGTCTTCCCTCCGTTTCCGCAGCGCGCTTGCAGCCAAGGGCGCGCCTCTCTGTGTGCGGTGGTGCGGAGCTACTCCTGTCCCGTCCTCGCGGATCGTTTCTGAATGTTTATTGTATGCAGATTTTCCCAAAAAGTCAAGCAGTAAAGGGCTTGGTCTTGGGATTGACAATGTCGCGCCAATCCAGATCGCCCCGGGCAAGACCCAAAACCAGCATCTCGGCAGTGGCCACGTTGCTGGCAAAGGGCACATTGTTCTGGTCGCAGAGGCGGGCGATATACAGCACGTCCTCGTGTATTCCCTTGGTATTGGGGTCGTTGAAGCACAGCACCATGTCGATTTCGTTATAGGCGATGCGGGCGGCGATCTGCTGGCCGCCGCCGTGGCGGAAGGACAGGAAGCGGTGGATGGTGAGACCGGTGGCCTCGGCGATCTGCTGGCCGGTGGTGGCCGTGGCGCAGATGGTGTGATGGGCCAGAATGCCGCAGTAAGCCGTGCAGAACTGGACCATCAGCTCTTTTTTGTTGTCGTGGGCAATGATGGCGATATTCACAGAAGAACGCCTCCTTTCAAAGTATTCACGTTATATCCTCATCAGCGGGACACGGCGTCCCGCGATGCGTTTGGCGATGTTATCGTAGGCGCGGGCGGCATAATCGCTGATCTCCCGCAGGGGAATGCCCTTGTTCATGGCAAGGGCAAGATCGCGATCCTCCGGAATGACCCCCAAAAGAGGCAATCCGGCGGAGTCAATGGCGTCGTCAATGGTGGTGTGAAGCGCGCGAAGCATACGGCGCTGCACACGTCCTACCACCAGATGGACGGCGCCGGCAGGGAATCGGCTCAACTCCATAACGGTGCGCTGGGCGTCCCGCAGGGCGGACTGGTCCGTGGTAGTCACCACCACGGCGCTGTCAGCATAGTCAGTGGCCAGATGGAAGCCAAGTCCTAGTCCGGCCGGGGCATCCACCAGACAGTAATCATAGGCGGCGCGGATCTTGCGGAACAGCTCCCCCATCTGACGGGGGGTATATGGCGGACGTCCGTCGGTGACCGGTGCGGCCAGCAGGTCCAGCCTGGGATATTTCCGATGGCTGACCACTGCCTCGGAAAGAGTGCAGCGGCCCTCCAGCACATCGGAGAAATCCATCACAGCGCTGTCGCTGAGGCCCAGCACCAGATCCAGGTTCCGCAGGGTAACGTCGCAGTCCAGGCACAGCACGCGATAGCCCAACGCCGCCAGCGCCAGACCGGTGTTGGCGGTAAAGGAGGTCTTGCCGGTGCCTCCCTTGCCGGATACGACTGCGATAATTTTACCCATAATGTACCTCGTTTTTACATCAGCGGATTTTTCTTGATCTTTGCGAAAGCGCGGGGATACGCCTGCGGCGTGGGCCGCAGCTTGTGGATGATGACGACCCGGTGGCGCACGCCGGTGCCGGGGATGGCGTAGTCCCGGATCTCCCGGATCCGCCCACCCAACTGACCGATGGCACCCCGGGCGGCGGCGATCTCCTCGTCGGAGTCCACGGATTTCATGGCCAGGAAGCAGCCGCCCACACGGACGAGGGGCAAGGCCAGCTCGCACAGCACGTTCAGCGCCGCCACGGCGCGGGACGTGGCGATATCGTACTGTTCCCGGTGATCTGCGGCGAATTCCTCCGCACGGGCGTGGATGGCCTCCACACGCTGCAGTCCCATTTGGGCGCAGGTGTCCTGCAAAAAGGCGATCCGTTTGCCCAGACTGTCCAGCAGTGTCAGGTCAAAGTCCGGCTCCAGGATCCGCAGGGGCATACCGGGAAAGCCGGCGCCGGTGCCCACGTCCACCACGGTTTTGCCCCGAAAATCGGCGATGGTCAGCAAAACGGCGGAGTCCAGCAGGTGCAGTGCGGCAAAATCGGCGGGGTCGGTGATGGCCGTCAGGTTCATGACCTTGTTTTTTTCCAGCACCGCCCCGGCAAATTCCGCCAGCCGGGGGGCGGCGCCGGCGGGCAGACCCATCTGCGCCAGCCCCTCGGTGAGGATGTGGAGCATTACTTGCCTTCCTTCAGCAGGTCGCGGATCTCGCCCAGCAGCTCCTCAGTGGTGGGGCCGGCGGGGGCGGGTTCGGGGGCGGGTTCCTCGGGCTTCTTCAGCTTGTTGATGCCTTTGACCACGCAGAACAGCACCACCGCGATGATGAGGAAGTTCAAGATCACGGAGATCAGGTTGCCGTAGTTCACAGACACCTGGCCTACCAGCTCGCCCGCTTCGTTCAGTTCGCCGGCCTTCAGGATCCACTTCCACTGGGTGAAGTCCACGCCGCCGGTGATGAGGGAGACGAAAGGCATGATGATATCGTTGACCAGAGAGGTGGTGATGGCGCCGAACGCGCCGCCGATCACAACGCCGACGGCCAGGTCCACCACGTTGCCGCGCATGATGAATTCCTTGAGTTCCTTTCCGAGCTTCTTCATAATGTACCTCCTGTTAATTACAAAATGTATATTATTACAAGAATAATACCCAAAGTAGTTAATGCTTGGGGATCAGACGCTCGCATCCGCCCATATAAGGCCGCAGAGCGGCGGGGATCAGCACGGAGCCGTCGGCCTGGAGGTTGTTCTCCAGGAAGGCAATAAGCATGCGGGGCGGCGCCACCACGGTGTTGTTGAGGGTGTGGGGCAGATACATCTTGCCGTCTGCGCCCTTGACGCGGATCTTCAGACGGCGGGCCTGGGCGTCGCCCAGATTGGAGCAGGAGCAGACCTCAAAGTACTTCTGCTGGCGGGGGGACCAGGCCTCGATGTCGCAGGACTTGACCTTCAGGTCCGCCAGGTCGCCGGAGCAGCACTCCAGCTGGCGCACGGGGATGTCCAGGGAGCGGAACAGCTCTACGCTGTAGCGCCACATCTGCTCGTACCACTTCATGCTGTCCTCGGGCCGGCACACAACCACCATCTCCTGCTTCTCAAACTGATGGATACGGTATACGCCGCGCTCCTCAATGCCGTGGGCACCCTTCTCCTTGCGGAAGCAGGGAGAGTAGGAGGTGAGGGTCTGGGGCAGCTTGTCCTCCGGAATAATCTGGTCGATGAACTTGCCGATCATGGAGTGCTCGCTGGTGCCGATCAGGTAGAGGTCCTCGCCCTCGATTTTATACATCATGGCGTCCATCTCGGCAAAGCTCATGACGCCGGTGACCACGCTGCCGCGGATCATAAAGGGGGGAATGCAGTAGGTGAAGCCCTTGTTGATCATGAAATCACGGGCATAGGCGGTTACGGCGCTGTGGAGCCGGGCGATGTCGCCCATGAGGTAGTAAAAACCGTTGCCGGAGACGCGGCCGGCGGCGTCCATATCCACGCCGTCAAAGCGCTCCATGATGTCGGTGTGGTAGGGGATCTCGAAGTTGGGAACCTTGGGCTCGCCGAAGCGCTGGACCTCCACGTTGCAGCTGTCGTCCGGGCCGATGGGCACGCTGGGGTCGATCATCTGGGGGATGACCATCATGATCTTGTTCAGCTGCTCGCCGGCCTGCTCGATCCGGGCGTCCAGCAGTGCCATCCGATCAGCGTTGGCCTTGACGGCGGCATTATTTGCATCGATTTGTGCCTGAATCTCGGCCTTTTTGGCCTCATCTGCGCACTTTTTGAGCTGCCCGTACAGAGGACCGTTGGCCTTGCTGAGCCTGTTGCGCTCAGCCTTCAAGGCTTCCGTCTCGGCCATGGCGGACCGTTTCTCCGCGTCCAGGGCGATGGCTTCGTCCACCAGGGGCAGTTTGCTGTTCTGGAATTTTTTACGGATGTTTTCTTTGACCAGCTCGGGGTTCTCCCGCAGAAAACGGATGTCAAGCATAGGGTTTTCTCTCCTTTGATGTTTCACGTGAAACGCCGCAATGCAGCGATTATTTTTTCTTCATGGTGTACAGGGCGTCAATCAGTCCGTTCAGATCATCCAGATCGTAGTATTCCAGCTCGATGCGGCCTTTTTTTCGCCCTCCGACGATCTTACAGCCCCGGCCCAGGCGGTTGCTGAGCTCCCGGGCGGCTTCTTCGGCGTAGTTGACGGTGATAGAGGTGGCAGGGGACCTTTTTGGCCGCTGCTGAGCGGTGAGCTTCTTCACCAATAGCTCGGTCTGGCGGACGGACAGATTGTTTTTCAGCACAATGGCTGCTGCACTTTCCTGCATGGCGGGGGGTAGAGGAAGCAGCGTCCGGGCATGTCCGCCGGAGAGACGGCCATCCTCCACCATGGCGCGCACAGTCGGCGTCAGATTCAGAAGGCGCAGAGCATTTGCCACGGCACTGCGGGACTTGCCCACCTGCGAGGCTGCCTGCTCCTGAGTCAAGCCATACTGGCTTACCAGCGTGTGGTAACCCTCGGCTTCCTCCATGGGATTCAAATCCTCCCGCTGAAGGTTTTCAATCATGGCCAGCTCCATAGCCTTTCGGTCGTCCGCTTCGATGACGATGGCGGGGACCTCGCTCAGCCCTGCCATACGGGCGGCGCGCCAGCGACGCTCGCCGGCGATGATCTGATAATAGCCGGACTGCAGCTTTCGCACCGTCAGTGGCTGAATAATGCCGTGCTGGCGGATGGAATCCGCCAGGTCGGCCAGGGAATCCGGATCAAATTGTTTTCGGGGCTGGGCCGAGCAGCTCTCCACCTGGGAAATGGGGAGGTATAGACGTTCCTTTTCCTCGGGTGCGTCCATATAATTGTCGCCCAGCAGGGCACCAAGGCCCTTGCCGAGTCCCTTGGAGTTGTTCGCCACGAAAAATCACTCCTCTCAGGAATTCTTCTTTAAAAACTCCGCTGCCAGCGCCGTATAGGCCTCGGCGCCGCGGCAGGTTCGGTCGTATGCCGTGATGGGCTTACCGTGGCTGGGGGCCTCGCTGAGGCGGACGTTCCGGGGTACCACGGTAGAATAGACCTTGCCCGGGAAAAACCGCTTGACCTCCTGTGCTACCTGGATGGCCAGATTGGTGCGCCCGTCGAACATGGTCAGCAGCACGCCTTCCATGCCCAAATTGGGATTCATGCCTCTGCGAACGATGCGCACGGTGTTCATCAGGTCACTGAGGCCCTCCAGAGCGTAGTATTCGCCCTGTACCGGCACCAGCAGCGAGTCTGCGGCGCACAACGCGTTGAGGGTCAGCAGTTCCAGGGAAGGCGGGCAGTCGATAAAAATGAAATCATAATCGCCGCGCACCTGATCCAGCGCGTTTTTCAACAAGAATTGGCGGTTCTCCATCTCAATCATCTCGATACCGGCTCCGGCCAGTGCTTTGCTGGAGGGCAGAACGTCGCCGTAGCGGGTGGAAACAATGGCGGTATGTACGTCTTTTCCGTTGATCAGCACATCGTAAACGCCATTGGACACGGACTTGTCCACCCCCATGCCGGAGGTGGCGTTGGCCTGGGGATCAAAATCGCACAGCAGTACCCGCTTGCCGGCCTGCTTCAACGCGGCGGTCAGGTTGACGCAGGTGGTGGTTTTTCCCACGCCGCCTTTCTGATTGACAATCGCTACGATTTTGGCCACGCCGAGTTCCTCCTGTCCCGCAAATTGGTATAATCTCTCATGTTAAATACAGTATATCACAAACTGGGGATCAATCAATAGAAAATTTGGGCGAAGACGAAAAAACCCCTGTGTTTCACGTGAAACACAGGGGAAAATATCAGACAAGCAGCAATCCGGAAATAGGCGGCACGGACAGGTGCAGCATCTCGTCCCGGACAAAGAACTGTTGTCCGGTCAGCGCATCGGCAGCCATAGTCCCGGGCCACGGCAGCATCAGCTCCAGGGGATCCTCTCCTGCGTTGAGGACAATCAGCGTCTGCTCATCGTCGATCTCCCGGCGAAAGACCAGGCCGCCGCCCTTTGCGTAGAGGTAGGAAATTGCGCCGCGCTGCAGGGAGATCCGCTCCTTTCGAAGAACACCCAGCCTGCGGTAATACTTCAGAATGGTGCTATCCTCACTGCCCCAGGGGTAAGTCCCCCGGTTCAGCGGGTCCTCAAAACCCTCCATGCCGGCTTCATCTCCGTAATATATCGTAGGCGAGCCGGGAAAGGCATAGAGCAACAAGACCGCCAGACGCAGGCGCATAGTACCGCGGATGCGCTCGGCTGGGCCGAGACGGTAGGATGCCCGCTGGCCTTTGGTATCCGTCTCGGCGCCCTGCGCGACGCCCAACAGCGTCAGGACACGCACCGTGTCGTGGGTCCCCAGGATATTCAGCGCAGAATAGAAGGCGGCGGGAGGATAGTTTTCACGCAGCGTTTCCATGGCGTCCCGGAAATCGGCGGCATCGCCGCCGGTGACCCAATTCAGCGCCGCGCTGCGGAAAGGGTAGTTCATGAGGCCGTTGGTTTCACCGCCCAGCAGATAGCGGCGCCGGCGGGAATAGGCCACCTTGTTGCTGCCGTCCTCCCAGACCTCGCCCAACAGGAAGCTGTCAGGGTTTTCCTCCGACATGGTTTGGCGGATCTCGGCAATAAAGTCATCGGGCAGTTCATCGGCCACGTCCAGCCGCCAGGCGTCGGCACCCCGACGCATCCAATGGCGGATCACACTATCCTCGCCGGAAATGATAAATTGACGATAATCTGGGTTGCTCTCATTTACGGCGGGCAGCGTCTGTACCCCCCACCAGGCGTCGTACTCATGGGGCCACTGGTGAAAGGTGTACCAGGGATAGTAGATGGACGCCGTGCTCTGAGCCGCTCCCAGTTGAGGATAGTAACCCTGCGCGTTGAAGTAGCGGCTGTTGGAGCCGGTATGATTGAATACGCCGTCCAGCATCACCCGCATGCCGCGATTGTGAGCCTCCCGGCACAGTGTGATAAAATCCTCTTCTGTTCCAAGCATGGGGTCAATGGCCATATAATCCGCCGTATTGTAGCGGTGGTTGGAGTCGGCCTCAAAGATAGGGCAAAGATATAGCGTGGTAACAGACAAATTTGCCAGATAGTCCAACTTGGAAATGATTCCCTGCAGGCTTCCGCCAAAGAAATCCCGATTGGTGATCTGTCCGTTTTCATCGGGACGATAGACAGGCTGCTCGTTCCAATCCTGGTGCACGATGCGATCCCCCACCATGCCGGTGGGATCAGGCACGGAGAGGCGGCAAAACCGATCTGGGAAAATCTGGTAAGTCACGCCGCGGCCAAACCATTGGGGCGTCTCAAATTTGCCGTCATAAACCGTCAGCTGCCAGCGCTGCAGGCGTTCAAAGTCGCAGTAGCCTCCCCGGCCGAAATAGACGGTTGAGCCGTCGGCACGGGTAAAGCGGAAGGCGTACCACACCAGCTCGGGTTGGTCTGGGGCAGCAAAGACGCCGGAAAACAGGTCGCCGTGGCCGCCCTCATCGTGCAGGTCACAGGTCCGTGTTTCTTCGGCAAACTCGCAGTTGGCCACAAGGCAGCAGGCAACGAAGCCCTCACCGGACAGAGGGCGCAGCGTAAAGCGCACGCTTTGGCCGCATACAACAGCCCCAAAGGGGGATTTATAACGTTCGTCGCGGGGGTCAAAGATAAAATGATCGGACATACTGAAATCTCACTTCAACAAAGCATTTTCACCGACAATCTCCGCGGTGCTGTCATCCCGGGAGAAGTAGGCATTGATGATATCCACCACGGTGTTGCCCAGATAGTAGCCGCCGCCGCCCTTTTCAATGACCACCGCTACGGCGATCTCCGGGTTGTCGTAGGGGGCGTAGGCCACCAGGATGCCGTTGTTGATCTCGGTGCCCACCTGAGCCGTGCCGGTTTTTGCGGCGGCCGGGACAATGCAGCGGGTAAACAGAGAGGAGATGTTGCCGTGGAGCACCAGGTTGCGCATGCCCACACGCACGGCCTGCTGGGTGCTGGCGCTCATCTCCACCACATTCAGGGGTTCCTCATCCCAAACATAGACCATCTCAGCGTTGTCGTATGTCTTCACGTCCTTGAGCAGATGCGCCTGATAGTGTTCGCCGCCGGAAGCAAGGGTGGCGGTATAGTTGGCCAGCTGCAGGGGGGTAAACAAATTGTAACTCTGACCGATGGCGGCTGTAAGGGTCTGGCCATCGGTCCAATCCAGCTCATGGGATTCGGCATAGGCGGGGGAGGCCAGAGCACCGGAGGAATCACCGATCTCGATGCCGGTGTGCTGGCCCAGACCGAACTGCGTGGCGTAATCGTCCAGCGTGTCGATGCCCATCAGACGGCCCACCTCAAAGAAAAAGTAATTGCAGGACACGGTGAGAGCCTGGCTGACGTTGATGCTGCCGTGGTTTCTGCCGCTCTGGCCATAAATCCAGCAGGTGGGCTGGGGATAGGGATAATAGGTATAGATGCCCTTGGTGCGAATGGTAGAGGAGGGGGTGATGATGCCGCTCTCCAGTGCAGCCACTGCCGTGCAGGGCTTAAAGGTGGAGCCGGGGGCGTAGGTGCCGTCGGTGGCCCGGTTGAACATGGGCAGCCGGGGATCTTCCAGCAGATCGTTGTAGATCCGGTCAAAATTTGCCAGATCATAGGTGGGGTAGGAGGCCAGTGCCAGCACCTCCCCGGTGCCCACCTTGACCACAGCGGCGGCGCCGCCGCGCTGGATGCCGTCCTCGTCGATCATGCTCTCAATGGTGCGGCCAAGCGTCTCCTCCACATCCTGCTGAAAGTCGATATCCAGAGACAGAGACACAGTATGGCCTGGCTGGGGCGGCTTGGTGTAAAGCTCGCCGGTAATGCGGCCGTTTTCATCGGTGGTAATGAGACGGGTACCGTCGGTGCCGTGGAGATAGGACTCAAAGGCGGCCTCCACTCCGCTGGATCCCACCAGAGCGTTCATGGAATAGCCCAGCTCTTTGTACTTGTCCCAATTCTCGGCGTAGATGCGGGAAATGCGGCCAAGGACGTGGGCTGCATAGGGAGTATAATAGGTCCGGACGGTGGAGGTTCCCACGGTGACGCCGGTAAACTGGGCATCCACGATCTGACTGATCAGGGCAACGGGCACGTCCCCGGCCAGGAGATAGGTCGAATGTGCCGCCAGTTCATAGCGAATGCCGATGATCTGGCGGGCTTCCTCGTCGGAGAGAGTGGAGGGAATTCCCCAATCGGTGCGCAGCCGCTCCATCAGCCGGGCGGCGGTAAGGGTGAGCTTGCCGGACGGAGAGTATTTTTTCGCCTTCAGAAAATCGGAGAAGGTATCGTTGTCCAGGGCGTTGGACAAATAGGAAAAGGGAACCGTCTGACTGACGGGCAGCGAATCCTGCCAGGTGATGTCGTTCTCCCGGCACAGCTGAAGCAGGCGGATGATGGTATCATTGGCCTGCGCATCGTCGGAGAACGCATTGCCGGACAATGTGAGCGTATAGGTCAGGCGGTTGCCCACCAGAAGCTTGCCGTTACGGTCGGTGATCACGCCGCGGGCGGCAGCGACTTCCTGGGTCGTGGCGTTGCTGATCCGGGACTGGGCCTGATACTCACTGCCGTGGACGATCTGAGCGTTATACAAGGTGATAAAAAACAGAAGCAGAAACAGGGAAAAAAACACGGCCACAGCAGCCAGCTTCGGTTTTAGTGGATTCTGATTCATGGTCAGCTCCTTTTATAAAACAATCCCCGTAAAAGCGCAAAGCGCGCGGATTTCCGAGGGATAGGGGTTCCTTGGGAGACCGAATTAATCCGCCGGGAATCGGCGGCGGATGTGTCGGAAGAGCAGGTAGACGAAGGGAGTCAGCGGCAGTGTCAGCAGAAGCTCCCGCCCCGTAATGGAAGCGGACGCCGCCATATCGTTGATGCCGCGGACGGAGAAAACCAGGGCGTAAAACGCCCCGTTGAGCAGCAGCGCCGCCAGAGAGGCGGTCAAAGCGCAGAAGAACCCGGGCTGGATCCACCGGGTGGAGATCAGACCGGCCAGAAAGGCAGCCGCGGCAAATACGAGAACGTAAAAACAGGGGATCGGCGGCCGGATGGTCAAATCACAAAGAAGTCCAAAAACAGCCCCGGCGCACAGACTTTCCTGCCGGTCCTCCCATACGGCTGGCATCACCGCCAATATGGGCGGCAGAAAGGGATGGATACCCCACAATTGCAGCCGAGTCAGCAGCATATTCTGGAAAAGGAGGAACAATCCGGCGGCCAGACCGTAGAAGATCCAGCGGTACAATGCGTTTCTCTGACTCATAACCGCGCCTCACTCCACCACTTCAAAAGCGGTGATGACAAAGACCTCGGACAGACTGTCCAGATCGGTCATAGGGGACAGGATGGCGTATTGCCCCATGCCGCTGTCGTCGGCCAGAACGTCCTCTACCGTGCCGATCACCAGGTCAGAGGGATAGTAACCGCCCAGACCGGACGTGACGATCAGGTCGCCGTTGATCAGCTCCCCCTGGATGTAGCTCAGTCGCAGCTTGCCCGCACTCAGCAGGCGCAGCTCGCCTGTGACGATGGCCGGTTCCTTGGTGCGAAACACGGCAGCCCCCAGCTTGGACTCCGGGTCCACAATGGTGGTGACGGTGCTCCAGTTGAGCCCGGCATCGGTGACAATGCCCACCAGATAGCCATATTCATCCACCACGCAGTTGCCAATGGCAATGCCAGAGGCGGTCCCCTTGCTCAGCGTCAATGCAGAGGACCAGTTGGAGAAGCTCTGTTGAGTGATGTGGGCGGACTCCAGGGCAAAATCCCGCCGCTGCTTGCGCAGCTCCAGAATGTTGCGGAGCTTTTTGTTTTCTGCGCTGTCGGTCTCTGCCTGACGGATATCCGCCTGAAGGCGGGCATTCTCGCGGCGCAGCTCCTCGTTTTCCTGCTGCAGCGCTTCGATGCTCTGAAAATGATCCCCGACGCTCTGTACCCAGCCGGACACCGTGGCACCCAGGCTGCGGAACGGAGAGGCGATGACGCCGGCTGCATTATACAAGAACCCTGTTCCGCTGCTGACAGCGGACGCAATGCACAGCGCCACCGCCACAATGGTGACGGCGGTAAGCAGCAAGATTCCATTTTTGGTAAAAAATCGCTTCATATTCACTCCTGAACAGGGGGTAGCAGATGGATGCCGAACTGGGCCAGCATCCGCTGCAACAGGACAACAGGCAGACCCATAACATTAAAAAAGTCGCCGTCGATGCGCTCCACCAGCAGCGCGCCCTGGCCCTGCACGCCGTAGGCCCCGGCCTTGTCCATGGGCTCGCCGCCGGCAATATAAGCCAAAAGCTCATCCCGGCTGGCGGAGCGGAAAAAAACCTGAGTAGACTGAACGTCACTGACGGCACGATCCCCCTGGCGCACGGTGACGCCGGTGCAGACGGTATGGCACCGCCCCTGCAGGGCGGTCAGCATCTCCAGGGCATGGGCCTCATCCCGGGGCTTGCCCAGCCTCGCGTCATCCAGAAACACCATGGTGTCGGCGGTGATGACGATCTCATCAGGTTCAGAGGGTACGGCAAAGGACTTTTCTCTTGAGATGTACGTGACGATCTCCCGGGGCGTCAGGCCGTCGGGATAATACTCCTCCACGTGGGGTACGCGAACGGTAAAATTCTCAATGCCAATGCGGCGCAGCAGTTCCTGCCGCCGGGGAGAGCCGGAGGCCAGCACGATTTTCGTCATGGCGCTCACCGCCCCGTGGAGCCAAAGCCGCCCCGGCCCCGCTCTGTCTCGTCCAATTCGTCCACAAGGGAGACAGTGGGCTGCACCACCGGCACCACCATCAGCTGGGCGATGCGGTCGCCGGGCTGAATGGTGTAACTCACGCCGGACAGATTCACCAGCCCCACGCCGATCTCGCCCCGGTAGTCGCTGTCGATGACGCCAACGCCGTTGGAAAGACAGATGCCCTTTTTGATGCCCAGACCGCTGCGGGCGAACACCAGCGCCACATAGCCGGGGTCCGGGAGGGCAATGGCGATCCCCGTGGGGATCAGCGTACGCTCTCCGGCGGCCAGCGTCACCGGCCCGTCCACGCAGGCACACAGGTCCATGGCGGCGGCGCCGGGCGTGGCAAAATGGGGCACGGGGATATCCCGCCCGATGTGGGGGGAAAGAGCCTTGATCTTTAGTTCCATATCGGTCATTTGACTCCTGTTACGAAAACTATACGTATAATCTGTATAATATATTACAGATAATAATCTTTTTTTGAACCAAATCAGTCCACGCCGCGGTAGAAAAGACCCCGTGTGTAGTCGGCGGGGGTCCAGTCACTGTGTCCCTGATAGCGGCGCAGAACGGACAGGCACTCCTCCGGGGACTCGGTGGTGAACCGCAGGCGGGCATAGGTCAGGCCGCAGCGCTGATATTCGGGCTTGTCCGCCAGAAACAGGACGCGGCTGTTCTGAATCTCGTTGCGGCAGCCGTAGGCGCACAGAACAGGGAAGTCGGCACCGGTGCGGTCGGTAAGGGTGCAGCCCTTGCCGTGGGTACAGCCGGTGCGGTTGGCGGCGGCGCAGTTCTCCGTGATCATCAGAGGCAGACGGCCGTAGACGATGGCCTCGCAGGGCAGATACTTCTGCAGATCCCGCACCTGCTGGTGCCGCAGCTCAAAGGACACGGTGGCGCTCTGGAGTCCCTGTTCCCGGAGAAACAGCAGGGAACGGGAGTTGAACACGTTCAGCCCGAAATCGCCCCGGAGCTCCAGGCCCAGCCCCTCCACAATGGAAAGGTGGCCCAGATTGCCCACCACCGCGCCGGTGAGTTCGGCTGCGCCTTTTAGCCTGGCGCGGAAGGCGGCCTCGTCCTCGGTGCGGTAGACACGGGGAAGGACGGCAAACAGCTTCGTCTGTTGGGCGAAGGGGGCCAATTCCATTGTATCCAGAAGCTCCAGGGGAATATACACGGCCTCGGCGTTTTCGGCCAGTTCCGCCGTCAGTTGATCGGCTCTGGCGATGGAGCAGGTGAGCTGTGGCTTCTTCGGCAGGTCCGGGCAGGGGGGCAGAGGGACTTCTTCTGCGGTGCGCCGGGGCCATGTGCCGCAAATGGGGCGGCGGGAGAGCTGTTCGGTCAGCTCCTCCAGCGCCTGGCGGCGGAGACCGTTGATGGCGCCGGCGGACAGGGAGAGCCCATCCTCCACGTCTGCATTGACAGATGCGGGCACAAACGCCGTGCCGCCGGTCTTGGACAGCCGCTGGCACAGATCCTCCGCCGAGACCGGTCGGGTGCGGGCGGTCTCCGGCACGGGACCGGTGACCTGGACGTGTGCGGACCGGGCCTCCGCGGTCAGCGCAGCCGGTTCTCCGGCGCGGACCGTGCAGTTCATGACAACAGGAACCGGGCGGTGCTCGCCGTTTTCATACTCCTGACGCGCTCTGGCAAACAGATCCTCGGGCCAACGGGCGTTCTCCGGGCGGGTGCCCAGCATATGGGCGCCCTTTTCACCCCGATAGTACCCGTCGGTGAAGCCGTCGCGGCTGAACGCCGCCTCCAGCTCCTTGGCCTCCCGGGGCGTGGGCGCACGCTTTTCATCCAGCAGCCGGCGGTAGATGGCGGTGACCACCGCCACGTATTCCGGCCGCTTCATACGCCCCTCGATCTTCAGGCAGGCCACGCCCAGCTCCTCCAGCTCACGCAGGTAGGCGGAGAGGTTGGCGTCCTTCAGGCTCAGCGGGTGATCGACCGCGCAGGGACCGTTGACCCCGTAGGGCAGGCGGCAGGGCTGGGCACAGGTGCCCCGGTTGCCGCTGCGCTGACCGATCAGGGCACTCATGGCGCACTGGCCGGAATAGCACATGCACAGCGCACCGTGGACGAACACCTCCACCTCGGCGTCACAACCGGCGCAGATGGCGGCAATGTCCTTCCGGCTCAGTTCACGGGCCAGCACCACCCGCTCGATGCCCAGCTTTTCTGCCAGCCTCGCGCCACCCGCGGTAAACAGGCTCATCTGGGTACTGGCGTGGACGGGCAGATCCGGCGCAACCTGGCGGGCAAGGGACAGTACGCCCCAGTCCTGTATCAGCACGGCGTCCACGCCCATGTCGCTGGCGCGGCGCAAAGCATCCGCTGCGGCTGGCAGCTCCCGGTCGTTCAGCAGAGTGTTCAGCGTCAGATAGACCTTCACACCCCGCAGGTGGCAGTATGCAACCGCCCGGGCAAACTCCTCATCGGAAAAATTCTGGGCGTTGCGGCGGGCGTTGAAACTGCCGAAACCCATATACACGGCGTCAGCGCCGCTCTGTACGGCGGCGATGAGCGCGTCCCACGATCCCGCGGGGGAGAGCAGCTCGATCATTATTTGCGGTTCTGCGCCTTGAACAGCTGACGCTTCAGTTCGGAGACCTCGTTCTTGGCCTGGGCGGCCTCGTCCAGATAGGTCTTGAGCTGGCGGCGCAGGTTCTCGGCGCTCTCCTGGGACTTCAGCAGCTCATCGGCGATATTGATGGCGGCCAGAATGGCGGCGTCGGTGCGGCTGGCCTTGGTGCCCTCCATGACACGGGTGAGCTGCTCGTTGACCAGGTTGCCTACCCGCTCCATGTAGGAGGGGCTCTCCTCTGCGATCAGGGTGTAACTCTCCCCGCAGATGTTCATCGTTACGCGATTTGCCATGGTGATATCCCATCCTTTCTCAGATTGCCCTCTTTTATATTTCCGGGCATAATAACACTTATACAGAATGAATTATACCACAATCCACCATATCCGTAAAGCATCGACAGGAAATTTTTAAAATCGGGAAGGCATGTCTTTACGAAAACGGACTTTTATTGTAAAATGAAAGAACATATTTCGGAGGGGAGGTGCCATCATGAGCGGATATATCCTGCACGGAGAGGATCAGTCCGTGTCGCTGAGCGCAGCGCGGCTGGACAAGCTGATCGCCCGGGCCGACAGTGACGCGGCGCTGCTTTACCTGTTTCTGATGCGCGCCTCCGGCGGCGTGACGCCGCAGGAGATCCAGAGCCGCCTGCGCTGGAGCGAGCTGCGCATGGCCGGCGCCGAAAACACGCTGCAGCAGCTGGGTTTGCTGGATGGCGCCGTCACACCGCCCGAACCGGCGGAGGAGCGTCCCACCTACAGTACCGAGGATGTGACCACCATGCTGGAGGGAGACAGCGCATTTGCCGCCCTGGTGGCGCAGGTAGACAGCAAACTGGGTAAAAAAATGAAACCGGCGGATCTCCAGATCCTGGCGGGACTCTACGACGACCTGGGCATGCCGCCGGACGTGATCTATCTGCTGGTAAACCACTGCGTCAGCCGTGTTGAGGCCCGCTTCGGCGAGGGACGCCGCCCCACGCTGCGCCAGATCGAGAAAGAGGGCTACTATTGGGCCAAACTGGGCCTGTTTGACCAGGCGTCTGCCGCCGAATACCTGCGGCAGTACGCGGAGAGACAGGGGCAGATGGGAGCCTATCTCCGCGCGCTGCAGATCGCGGGACGCAAACCGGTGGAGAGCGAGGAGCGCTATATCGCCCGGTGGATCGAGTCGGGCTGCTCGCCGGAGCTGGTGGCGCTTGCCTATGACCAGACGATCCTATACAAAAAAGAGCTGAACTGGCGCTACTTGAACGCCATATTGCGCCGCTGGCAGGAGCGGGGCTGGCGCACGCCGGAGGACGTGGAGCAGGGCAACCGGCAGCCACAGTCAGACGGCGCAGCAGGCAGCGGAAAAGGCAACGGGAGCAGCCGCCGGGATGAGTGGCTGAAGCAGTACATCAAGCGGTAGGGGGCAAAGAGATGGCATACGATGAAAAGGTCCTGCAGATCAGCCTGGAGCGGTTCCGCGCAGACCGGGAGAAGCGCGCCGAGGCCTTTGCCGCCCGGCAGCGGAGGATTTTTCAGGAGATACCCCGGCTGGAGGAGATCGACCGTGAACTGCGCAGCACCATGGCGCAGATCGTGACCTCGGCGCTGCGCCGGGGCACTGACCCGCTGCCGGCGCTGCGGGTGATCCGGGACCGGAATCTGGAGCTGCAGCGGGAGCGCGCTTCGCTGCTGATGCAGCGGGGCTACGAGGCGGACGAGCTGGAGGAAAAGCCCCTGTGCGTCCTGTGCCAGGACAAAGGATTTGTCAACGGCGCCATGTGCCGCTGTTTGAGAAAATACTATACCCGCGCCCAGATCGAGGAGCTCTCCAGCATGCTGGATATGGGTACGGCCAGTTTTGAGAATTTCAGTTTCAATTGGTATAGCCGCGCACCATGGAAGGATTACGGCATCTCCCCCTATCAGAACATGGAGATGGTGTATGACACCTGCCGGGACTATGCCAGGCAGTTTGCGCCCAACAGCGGGAATCTGCTGTTGTCCGGCGATTCCGGCCTCGGCAAGACGTTCCTGTCCGCCTGCATCGCCCGGGTGGTCAGCGAGCGCGGCTATTCCGTGGTTTACGATACGGCCGGTCACATCTTTTCCCAGCTGGAGAAGGTCAAATTCCGGCGGGAGGAAGACGCGGAAGCGGAGGAGCATCTGAGGCGCTGCATGGCCTGCGACCTGCTGATCGTGGACGATTTGGGCACGGAGATGACCACTGCCTTTGTCCAGAGCGCCCTCTATCAGCTGCTCAATGACCGGCTGATGGCAAAACGCCCCACCATCATCAACACCAACCTCACCACGGAGGAGATCGGCCAGCGCTATTCGCCGCAGATCCGCTCGCGGCTGGAGGGCGAGTTTGAGGTACTTCCCTTCTTTGGGGAGGACATTCGCCGCCAGAAACGCCGGCAGCAGTAATGCAGAGTTTTCATTGCCCGACAGACCATGGCCTGTCGGGCTTTTTTGATTTCCCGACGGATCTCGACTTTTTTCTTGACCCGGCGCAGGTAGAATAGGGGCAGAAAAGGAGGGATCATTATGAGAGAGCCCCATCGAGGAGATTTTTTGTCCGCCAGAGTGCAGTACATATCCGTTTCACAGATCCGGCCCAATCCCCGCCAGCCCCGCCGCCACTTTGATCCGGAGGGCCTGCGGGAGCTGGCGGACAGCATTCGCACTTACGGCATTCTCCAGCCCCTGACCGTGCGCCGCCTGGGCAGGGAGTATGAGCTGGTGGCCGGAGAGCGGCGGCTCCGCGCCGCTCAGATGGCGGGGCTGCGGGAGGTTCCCTGCCTCATTGCCCGGGTGGGGGAGGAGGACAGCGCTCTGCTGGCGCTGATCGAGAATCTTCAGCGAAGGGATCTGGACTGCTGGGAGGAGGCGGAGGCAATCGCTCGCCTGATCCGCCTTTATGGCTTGAGCCAGGAGGCGGCGGCGGAGAAGATCGGCAAATCCCAATCCGGAGTCGCCAACAAACTGCGTCTGCTCCGGTTAAGCGAGGGCGTGCGGCAGCTGATCCGGGATAACGGGCTCACCGAACGCCACGCCCGGGCGCTGCTTCGCCTGGGCGATGAGGAGGCCCAGCGCCAAGCAGTGGCCGTCATAGCCAAAAACGGCTGGAATGTGGCACAGACTGAGGCATACATAGAGGACAGGCTCAAGGCCGCGCAGACCACGCCGCCCCGCCGCCGGACCACGTATATCATTAAGGATGTGCGCCTGTTTCTCAACAGTGTGGATCGCGGCGTGCGCATGATGCGTCAGGCCGGCGTTGGAGCGGAGTGGGGGCGTGAGGATGCCGATGGATGTATTCTGCTGACAATCCGCATTCCCCATACCGGTAAAAAGCCTTAAATGTGCGTTGTTACGAAAATGTAATGCTTTTTGGGAAAGAACACGCTATAATACAATTGAGTAAAAAGGGACGATCCCGGGAAAGAATAAGGAGGGACCGACATGGACGAGGAACGCACCCCCACCACACCGGAGCGCGGGAGCGAAAAATATGATCTGGAAGCGGCGTATGCCGAGTATGACAGCGGCTGCAAGGAGATGCCCGAGGAGGGCGAGGAGGAGACTTACTCCGAGCCTGATCTTGAGGAATACCCCCGCCGAAACGGTGCGGGGAAGGTGGTCTTGCTGGCCGGAGTGGCCGTTGTCGCTGTACTGGCCGCGGCCTATGTGGTGCTGTGCGCGCTGGCTGCCAACCGCAGCACCACCGCCAGCCAGGGCACAAGCATCATGGGCATTGACGTCAGCGGCATGACCCGCCAGCAGGTGGTGGAGCTGTGGGAAAAGGAAGGCCCTCGGATCTGCAACGAAAAGCGGCTCTCCCTGATGCTGGGGGGAAAGGAGCTGACCAAGCTGTCCTACGCCGACCTGGCAGTGACGCTCTCCCCTGAGGACGCGGCAGAGAAAGCCATGGGCGCAGGTGGGAGCGGGAGCTTCCTGAGCGGCGGCTGGACCATGCTCCGGGGCGGCGCCAAGAGGGCAGCCACCGATATCGGACTGGTGGTGGACGAGCAGGCCATGGACAGGGCGGTGGACGAGCTGTGCGACCGCCTGTGCGGCTCAGCGGTGGACGGCTCCTACCGGCTGGACGAGGAAAAGGGCCTGTTTGTCACCAAGCCCTGTGACGGGCTGACCATTGACCGGGCGTCTCTCCGGGCCGATATCGGCCGGGCCGTGGCAACCGGGAATATGAGCCCCATTTCCTGCAAGTACGTTTCCGCCGCGGGCCAGCCTGTGGATCTGGCTGCGATCCACGAGGAGCTCTTCGGCGAGATGAAGAACGCCGGCATCGACAAGAGGACCGGCGAGATATACGAGGCCCAGGTGGGCGTGGACTTCGATCTGGAGGAGGCGGAACAGCTTCTGGCCGCCGCAGAACCCGGCCAGGAGATCCTGATCCCCAGCACCGTGACGTATCCCGCTGTCTATAAAAAGGATCTGGAGGGCGGCGTGCTGTTCCGGGATCTGCTGGGCAGTTACAGCACCGTGGCCTCCGGCAGCGAAAACCGCCAGAAGAACGTGCGCAAGGCTGCCATGTCCGTCAACGGCACCATTCTCAACAGCGGCGAGGTGTTTTCCTATAACGGCGTGGTGGGCAATCCCTCCGAGGCCAACGGCTACTTTCCTGCTCCCGCCTACGTGGGCGGCAAGACGGTGGATGTGTTCGGCGGCGGTGTGTGTCAGGTTGCATCCACTACATATTACGCTTCCCTGCTGAGCAATCTGGAGATCGTGGATCGCTCTGCCCACCAGTACGCCCCCAGCTACATTCCCTTCGGCTGTGACGCCACCACGTTCTACCCCTATACGGATTTCAAGTTCCGCAACAACACCGATTATCCCATTCGCATTGAGGCAACCTACACCAACAACAATACCGTCACCATCAAAATCTACGGCACCAAGACCAACAACAATTATGTGAAAATGGTCAGTAAGACTCTGTCAACCACTCCGTATACGGAGGAGACGGTGGTTGACAACACCCTCAAGCCGGGCCAGCGGGTGCTGGAGCAGAGCGGCTATACCGGCTATCAGGTCAAAACATGGCGCCAGGTGTATTCCGGCAACGGTACGCTGATCTCCGAGACCTTTGAGGCCAACAGCTACTATCAGATGCGGCCCGTCATTTATCGCGTGGGACCCACGCCTGCGCCGACCCCCACGCCGGAGCCTACGCCGGAACCCACGCCGACCCCCACGCCGGAGCCTACGCCGGAACCCACACCGACACCCACGCCGGAACCGACGCCGGAGCCCACGCCGGAACCCACGCCGGAACCTGAACCGGAGCCTACGCCGGAACCCACGCCGGAACCTGAACCGGAACCCACGCCGGAGCCCGGCGGCGACGAAGGCGGCGAGACCCCTGCACCGTAAATTAAACAAGAAAAAGAGTCTGCGGCGTATGCCGCAGACTCTTTTTATCTGTTTTGGGGAGGCAAACCCGTTCACCGGCAGAGATAGCTGAACCAGCCCTCGCTGCTGCGTGTTTCGGCGATGTCCCAGCCGCTGCTGCGCAAAGCATCGGCCACCTCATCAGAGCGGTCATCGATAATGCCGGAGCAGAGGAAGGTGCCGCCCGGCTTCAAAAATGGCCGCACCTGCCCGGCCAGACCGATGATGACGTCGGAGACTATGTTGGCTACTACCACGTCGTAATCACCGCCAAACTCCGACCGGAGCTGCCGGTCGGACAGCACGTCGCCCCAGCGGACGGTGTAACGGTCTTTTCCGATGCCGTTTAGGGCCGCGTTTTCGTAGGCGACATCCACGCACTTCTCGTCAATGTCGCAGGCAAAGGCGCGATTGGCGCCCAACAACAGAGCGGCAATAGACAGTATGCCGCTTCCGCAGCCCAGATCCAGCACTTTTTCGCCGCCGCGGATGTGCTTTTCCAGGGCGGTGAGACAAAGCCGCGTGGTGGCGTGGCTGCCGGTGCCGAAGGTGAGACCCGGATTGAGGATCAGAGGGATGCGGCCGTGGGTATTGGCCTTCTCCCACTCCGGCACCACAATGAGACGATCGCCGATCTCCATGGGCTTGTAGAACTGCTTCCAGTTGTTCTCCCAGTCGGCGTCGGCCACACGATCCATGGTCATCAGCAGGGGGGCGTAGTCAGGGTGCTCTGCCTTCAGCGCGGCCAGCGCAATCCGGACCTGTGCCACCAGGCCGTAGCCTTCGTCATCGTCCGGGGCGTAAAACGTCACCCGGCAAACCCCGCGCTTCTGTGCCAGCAGGTCGTCGTCCACATAGTCCCAATACTGGCGGTTATGCTCCAGAAAATCGTGGAAATCCCCCTCGTCATCGATGACAAGACCTGTGACGCCGTGGTTTTCCAAAAGCGCTGTCACCGCGTCCAAACCGGAAGGAGCGGTGTCGATCTTCAGTTCCAGCCAGTTCATCAGCGCTCGCGCCCCACAAAGAACAGGCCCATGGTGCCGGGGCCGGTATGGCTGCCGATGACGGGCCCGATATAGTGGATATAGACCTCGCGGACGCCGTAGCGGCGTTTCAGCTCGGCGGCCACCTCCTCAGACTCCTTCAGGCAGTCGGCGTGGCAGATGAACATGATCTGCTTGTCCAGATCCACGCCCAGCTCGCCCACCTTGTCGATGAGGGCCTTGAGGCTGGCTTTGCGGCCCCGGACCTTGTCCATGGGTACCAGCTTGCCCTCGTTGGAGGTGTGCATCACCGGCTTGATGGACAGCATAGTGCCGAACAGCGCCGCTCCGGCGGAGAGACGGCCGCCGCGCTTGAGGAAATTCAGATCGTCCACGGTGAACCAGTGGCAGAGGGACAGCTTGTTGTCCTCCACCCACCGGGCCAGCTCCTCGGCGGAGAGGCCCTCTTTCTTCTTCTGGGCGGCCAGATAGATCAGCAGACCCTGGCCCCGGCTGGCGCTGAGGGAATCCACCACGTAGATGTGGCTGTCGGGGAACTCCGGCCCCACATCCTGGGCGGCAATAACGGCGGACTGATAGGTGGTGGAAAGAGCGGAGGAGAAGCAGATGCACACGATGTCCTTTCCCCGGGCCAGAATGGGGCGCATGGCCTCCACAAACTGTTCGGGGTTGGCAGCGGAGGTAGTGGACATCTTTCCGGCGCGGAGACGGCGATAGAACTCCTCGTTGGTGATGGCGCGGCCATCCAGATAGTTGGGGTAATCCTGCCCGTCCATATGCATGGTCAGGGGCAGCACCTCCAGCTCCAGCTCCCGGGCCATCTCATCGGTCAGATCGCAGCAGCTGTCAGTCATAATGATATAGTCTCTCATATATTTCTCCTCCTATGGTTTTTTCTCTTTATTTGCCCACGCAGAAGCGTGAAAAAATGGTGGAAACCAGATCCTCCCGGACGGATTTCCCGTTCAGTTCGCCCAGAGCGGACAGAGCCGCCTCCACATCGGTGAGCACCACGTCCGGCGTCATACCGATGCGCAGGGCGGAGCTGGCGCTCTGTACGGCCTCCAGCGCGCGGCTGACGGCGTCCGCCTGCCGGGCGTTGGTGAGAAGGCGTCCCTGCGCCTCGGCTCCGGCGGGGTAGAGGGCGGCGATAGCGTCGGTGAGGACATCGATCCCCTGGCCGGTTTTTGCACTGAGAGAGATTACGCTGTCAAAGCGCTCGGCCAATTGTCCCGGGTCAATCTGACGGGGCAGATCGGCCTTGTTCACAACCACCAGCAGATTGGCTGTGGCTTCTGCCACGGCAATGGCCGCCTCGTCTGCCTCGTCCAGCGAGGCAGAGCCATCCAGCACCAGCAGAGCCAGAGAGGCTCGCTGCGCAGCCGCGCGGCTGCGTGCCACGCCCTGCTGCTCAATGGCGTCATCGGTGTCATGGATGCCGGCTGTGTCGATCAGCCGCAGCAGGACGTGCCGGATCCGCACCGTCTCCTCCACCGTGTCCCGGGTGGTGCCGGCCACATCGGTGACAATGGCCCGGTCATACCCCAGCAGGGCGTTGAGCAGGGAGGACTTGCCGGCGTTGGGCTTGCCCAGGATTACGGTGGGAACACCGTTTTTCAGCAGCTGCCCCCGGGAAAAGGTGGCGCGCAGGTCGGTTAAATCGCTTTCCGCCCGGTGCAGCGTGTCCAGCATGTCCTCCCGGGAGGAATCCACAATATCCTCGTCAGGGTAGTCCACCACGGCGTAAAACCGACTGACAAGGCCCATGATGTCGTCATAAATCCCGTTCACCAGGCGGCTGAGGCTGCCGGAGATCTGGCCCACGGCGTTGCGGGCGGCCTCGGCGCTCTCTGCGTCGATCAGATCGATGACGGCCTCCGCCTGGATGAGGTCCATGCGTCCGTTCAAAAAGGCTCGCTGGGTAAATTCGCCGCCGCGGGCCTGCCGCGCTCCGGCGGCAAACAGGGCCCGGAGCCCCTCGTTCAGCACCACGGGTGAGCCGTGGCAGTGGAGCTCTGCGCAATCCTCGCCGGTGTAGCTGTCCGGACCGGGAAAAAAGACGCACAGGCAATTGTCAAGCAGCCGCCCCTCACTGTCCAGCAGGTCGCCAAGCACCATGGTGCGTGGAATCTGATCGGATACAGGCCGTCCGTTTCCGGCGCGGAACACCCGCTCCAGCACGGCACAGGTCTCGGGTCCGGAGAGGCGCAGGATCCCGATGGCGCTGGGCTGCTGCGCTGTGGCAATGGCGGCGATGGTGTCAAACATGGGGTGACCTCCGGACAATAGAATCATCATTGACAAATTATTATACCACAATGATCCCTTTTTGGAAAGAAAAAGGTTCACGAATCCGTTATAATACAGGCCACCCCCATATCTAATATATTATATTAGATATGGGGGTGTCAACTGTTTTTTTGAGGGGAAAGGAAGAAGTTTGCAAAAAGAACCTGCCACGGAAAGCGCGCAGGGGTTGTCCGGAAGGAAAACTTTTGCTTGCGTTGATCCGGCTGCGTATTGACAAGCCTGAGGGAATCCCATAATATTGAAGCAGCGGAGATGGATAATATTCCCATCACCGGTCTGCTTGTGTATGACCCGGCGGGGGAGAAAAAGGAGGAACGACCATGAAAAAAAGCAAATCAGCGGTAATACGCCTGATTGCCTGCGTCGCCGTGCTGGGTGTGCTGCTGGCGGCGGGCATCCTCACCAAGGCGGTGAATTGGGAGCAGCTCAAGAGCATCAAGGTGGATATCACCGGCATTTGGAAGGTGCTGCTGATGATCTTCTTCGTGCTGGCGGTGGAGTCGCTGCTGATGATGCTGCTGAGCCTGCCGAAGCCCCAGAGCCACCGGGCGCGCTCGGTGCTGTCCATCGTGTCCAGCCTGCTCAAATACGTGGCAGTCATCGTGATCCTCTGCTGGGGACTGTCCATCCTGGGCGTCAACGTGTCCACCATCGTGGCCAGTGTCGGCGTTCTGGCGCTGATCGTGGGCTTCAGCGCGGAGAGTCTCATCACCGACGTGGTGACAGGCGCCTTCATGATCTTTGAGAACCAGTACAACGTGGGCGACATTGTTGAGGTGGACGGTTTCCGCGGCACGGTTACCAATATCGGCATCCGCACCACCAGCATCACCGATCCCGGCGACAACGTAAAGATCGTCAATAATTCCGAGATGCGGAACATTCTGAACCGCTCGGACCGCGTGTCCCGCAGCATCAGCGACATCAGCATTCCCTATGGCACGGATCTGGAGAAGCTGGAGGCGGCCATTCCCGACCTGATGCAGCGCATCTATGCGGCGCACCCGGACATGATGAAGGAGCCGCCTGTCTATCTGGGCGTGCAGGCGCTGGCGGACAGCGCCGTGGTGCTGCGGTTTCTGGTGAACGTGGAGGAACAGGATATCTACGCCGGCATGCGCGCACTCAACCATGACCTGCTGCTGGGCTTCCGCGCCCTTGGCGTGGAGTGCCCCTTCCCCCAGGTGGACGTGCATACGGACAAATAAGAACGCGTGGCGAAAGGAGGGGAGCGGTTCATGGAGTTTTATCCTGCACCGGAAGAATTTACCCCGCCCCCGGAGGAATACCGCGTACCCGTCGAGCCGGCGGACCGGCCTGACGAGGAGTTTTCCCCGCGCCCTTGCGCATCCCGCCCGTCCGGGAACAGCCGGCACAGCCGGCTCAAACGGCTGATGCTGGTGCCGCTGGCGGCAGCGGTGGCGTCGGCATCGCTGTGGATGGCGTCCTTTGGTTACGACCCCTTGGGCACGGACGCACCGGGTGGCGACACCAAAACCGACCAGCAGGGAGAGCAGACGGAGGAAGGAATATCCGACCATAACGACGCTTTTCCTGTCCTGCCCAATTTGGACCCCGATTTTGCCGGAGATTACGCCTGGGGCAATGAGGGACCGGAGGAATACGTACGCATCGTGCCCGAGGGATCCCAGGAGTTCGTCTATCTGCACATGGGCGAAGCGTGGAAACAGATCGAGGGACGGGGCGAAGGGATCCTGTCCGGAGCAAGTTATGACAGCGAGACCAACACGCTGACTCTTGAGAACTTTAACGGTGCCGTGCTGGATGTAAACCTCATGGGCAACGGCTTTACTATCCGTCTCATCGGCGAGAACCGTCTGCAGAGGCTGACGGTTTGGGGTGCCGGCTACGGCGGCAGCGTGACTTTCGCCGGTGAAGGCAGTCTGGTAATAAACGGCGGCAGTGAGCCGGCGATCCTGCTGAACGCGGAGGGAAGCCAGAGTTGTCTGATGGTGGAAAACGGCGTCACCGTGGAGGCTCGGTCCGGCCGTGCGTCTGTTGTGGTGCTGGATACCGCCATGGATCAGGGCGTGTACTGGCGCAGCGGTGTGACTGTGACGGGAGGCGAGCCCGCGGCTGTGGATCAGGAGAAGATCGACGGAACGACGTACTACACCCACGCCATGGTGGATGAGAACGGCAATCTGGCCACTTACGTGAGATTCGGGGCGGAATAAATCGACGAGGCAAAAAGACACACCCGGAGGATAACGCATCCTCCGGGTGTAATTATTTTCAATACCTTATTTGATGATCTCGCCGTTGGCTTCCTTCTCGGCGATCTCCTTGAGGGCGTCCTTGCGGCTCAGGTTGACGCGGCCCTTCTCATCGATCTCCACGACCTTGACCCAGGTCATGTCGCCGATCTTCAGCACGTCTTCCACCTTGTCCACCCGGCGGTCAGCCACCTTGGAGATGTGGCACAGGCCGTCCTTGCCGGGGGCCAGCTCGATGAAGGCGCCCATCTGCGCGCCGTCCCGCTTGCTGGTCAGATAGCTGACGACGCGGCCGTAGTACAGCTGACCCACCTCGGGCACGAACACGATCTCGTCGATGAACTTCTTGGCCATCTCGCAGCTCTCGGCGTTGGGGGAGGCGATGTGGATGGTGCCGTCGTCGTCGATGTCCACCTTGGCGCCGGACTCGGCCACGATCTTCTGGATCACGCTGCCGCCCTTGCCGATGACCTC